>CAMZLL010000049.1 GCA_947311505.1 uncultured Cryomorphaceae bacterium | reverse complement strand
TCTCTCTCTCTCTCTCTCTCTCTCTCACTCTCTCTCTCTCTCATTCTCTATGTGTTAATATTCAAATGAAAAAAATAGAAAAATTAACACTATATATAATTGACTTGCAAAAACAAATTAATGATTTGAAATAGTAGTAAATAAAAACTTTTATAATGAAAACAATATTCACAATTTTGCTACTTTGTCTAATGTCCTTAAGCTATTCTCAAAAAAATATTTTTTTAGGATTGGAGTATGGACAGAATTTTAGTCAGAAAAGTAAAATGAACTATTCTTACAATACAGAATGTATTCAGTATGAAACTCCTGTTGATGTTTTGAGTTCAAATAGTATTCGAGTATATCTGGGTGCTATATATGGAGTTGATTCAACTAAAAGACACTCTTTATAAAAACTATAGGAATAGGAACGGCAATAAAAAGAAGGATATATAGTGTTAAACACTATTATTATAATAGTTGTATAGATTATGCAATAGCACCTCCCACTCCTTTAGATAACTTTTTATATAACACTAATAGTTTAGAATTTGATATATCATCCGCTTTAGGTATTTCTACAAATTTAAAACATATAAAATTAAATAATAGTTTGGGTGTAAATTTAGGGAGTACAACTTGGGTCGTTTCTTATATAGATGATAATTCATTAAATTTATTTTTAACAAGTTTTTTTAAGCCAATATTAAATACCACTATTTATTATTCATTTGGTGTTAATTGGGGCGGAGCTAAACATGATAAATTCACCTTTAATATATTATTACCTATTTACAACACCAATAAGACCTATTTTTCTTTGAAACCTATAGCGTTTTCACTTACCAACCAAGAATTTCATTTCAAATAAAACTTTAGTATTATGAAAAATCATGTATTAATTATAATCTTATTTTGTATTAAATCATTACTAGTTGCCCAAGGTGGTGAACCGATTTATAATGGGGTAAAACTAGAAACTGATGGAGATTGGATTATGTTTCATGAGCCCTTGTCATTTCCTGGTAATAGGATTACAGGTGAGCAATTAAAAAATATTCTAATTTCCGAAAGAACAATAGGATTAGTCGTATTACTGGTCGTTATTCAATTTGTAAGAATTGATAAAACAGTTCCAGAGTATAGCTCTGATGAGGATATTATTAATATTATGCAGCCTTCAGATGAGGTGGTTGCGTTACTCAAATCTAGCTGCTACGATTGTCATTCTAACGAAGTAGAATACCCATGGTATTCCAATGTTGCGCCTATATCTTGGGTCGTGGAACATCATATAGACGAAGCTCGTGAACATCTTAATTTTTCTACTTGGGGGCGTTATGATACCAAGCAGCAACTTCACAAGTTGGAAGAATCTTTTGAAGAAATGGAAGAAGGAGAAATGCCGCTTACAGGATATGCAAAGATTCACGGAACACTTTCAGAAGCTGATAGAGAATTGTTAGAAGATTGGTTTTTGGAAGCTTCAAAAGGCAATTAACGAATAGGTTTATAGTATTAGTTACAACACTAAAGAACGAGCAAAATGATAACAGGGTCACTAAGAGAAGACATAAAATACAATGATGATAAAGTAGCTATCAAAGTAATGATGGAAACAGAAACGTCTAAAGAAATCAGAATTTTGTTTAAGAATGGACAAATGATGAAAAAACACAAAGCAGGATTTCCCATTACAGTAGAAATTCACGAAGGCGCAATTGACTTTGGTGTCAACGACAAGGTGCTAAACCTCGTAAAAGGGGATTTAATTTATTTAGACGCTAATGTACCTCACGATTTGGTAGCCACAGAAGATAGTATTGTAAGACTTACCTTGTCTAAACTTGATAGAGTAGAGCGTGTGGAGCAAGTAATCCGCTAAATCAATAAATTAAACCTAGCTAAATTGATATGACAGGGTCGAAATATGAAAAATTTTGAGTTTATGTTAAAATACCGCTACCTTTGTTTTTGAAAAAAAGAAAAAATGAAATTAGCAATAGTAGGTGCTACCGGAATGGTGGGCGGTGTAATGTTAGATGTGTTGGCTGAACGAAAATTCTATTTTGATGAATTAATACTGGTGGCTTCTGAAAGAAGTAAAGGTAAAGTCATTGAGTTTAAGGGCAAGCCTATTCAAGTGGTAACGTTGCAAGAAGCACTTGAGTTGAAACCTGATGTCGCTATATTCTCTGCGGGTGGAGCTACTTCCTTAGAGTGGGCTCCTAGATTTGCATCAATAAACACCACTGTCATTGACAATTCGTCTGCTTGGCGAATGGACGTTAATAAAAAGTTAATTGTCCCAGAAATCAATGCACATCTACTGACTAAAAATGATAAAATAATAGCCAATCCAAATTGCAGTACAATACAGATGGTGTTGGCTTTGCTGCCGTTGCAAAACAATTATAAAATAGAAAGATTGGTAATATCAACTTATCAAAGTGTTACGGGTTCTGGCGTGGCAGCTATGAAACAACTCGAAGATGAACGCGCTGGAAATGAGGTTACCCGAGTGTACCCATATCAAATAGATCAAAACTGCTTACCTCATGCTGGGGAATTTGGTGACAACGGATACACTTCAGAAGAGATGAAACTCGTACATGAAACTCGTAAAATTCTTGATGATGCTGAAATGAAGATAACAGCAACAGTAGTTAGAGTTCCTGTTGTGGGCGGACATTCAGAAGCAGTAAACGTAGAACTAAAGTCAGATTTTGAATTGAACACCATCAAGTCGCAATTGGATAATACACCAGGTATTTCGGTGATAGATGACCCTCATAATAATCAGTACCCAATGCCCCTAAATGCGCAAGGAAAAGACGATGTGTTTGTTGGGCGATTGCGAAGAGATTTTTCTCGTCCCTTTGCATTGAATATGTGGATAGTTTCAGATAACCTTAGGAAAGGAGCGGCTACTAATGCGATTCAGATAGCCGAATATTTGGTAGCTAACGAATTAGTATAACTTGTTATAGTGCCATTTTTTATTGGCATTACTCTGTTTAAAGCTAGTTAATACGTAATTAATACATGTTTAATAGTTTCCTTGTAAAATATCGAGTATATTGTGAAGCATAAATTATCAATTCAAAATCTATGGCAGCTATAGAAGAGGAAATAAAAAGTGAATTTAAAAACGACTATCACAAAGCGTTTGTGAATATTTTATATACCGCCAATTGGCTCAGTAACCTACATACAAACGCATTGAAACCTTATAAAATTTCAACACAACAATTTAATATTTTAAGAATATTGCGTGGCGGGAAGTCATGGATGGCAATGACGGATGTGAAAAGTAGAATGGTGGAGAAATCTCCCAACACGACAAGGTTGGCAGATAAATTACTTCAGCAAAAATATTTAGAACGTAAACGAAGTGTTAAAGATAGGCGAGTAGTATTTGTGCGTATTTCTCAAAAAGGACTTGCCTTATTGACTGAAATTGATGCTACTTGGGAATTGTTAAAGCCAGGGTTGATGCTAGATGGAATTTCAGAAAAAGAAGTACTCAAGCTATCCGAATATTTAGATCAATTAAGAAATTCAAATATACCAGAATGAAATATATAGAAAATTTAGAGTGGAGATATGCCACTAAAAAATTCAATCCCAAAAGAAAAGTAAATCAAGATACTTTAGAGCGAATATTGCAATCTGGCAATCTTACCGCCTCGTCTATGGGACTTCAACCTCTGAAAATAATAAACGTTGAAGACCTAGATAAACGAGAAGAGCTTCTAGTACATAGCTTTAATCAAAGGCAAATAGTAGAAGCTAGTCACTTGTTAATTATATGCTCCTATGCAGATGTAACAGAGCAAGATGTAGATACTTACATTAATTATATAGCTACAGAGCGTTCACAAGATGTCGCTTCATTGGAAGGGTTTAGCGCAATGATAAAAGGCAATATAAACAATTTTAAAACGACCTCTGAAAAAGATGAATGGTTGGCAAAACAAGCCTATATTGTACTCGGAACATTACTGACTACTTGTGCTTTGGAAAAAGTAGATTCCTGCCCAATGGAAGGTTTTGTACCAGGTGAATATTCAAAAATATTAGGACTGGATGCGTTAAACCTTAAGCCTATTCTCGCTTTGCCTATCGGGTATAGATCTCCCGAAGATGTAATGCAGCGTGCCAAAAAAATCAGAAAACCAATGGCAGATTACGTGATAAAAATGTAGGTAACTATGCTGGAATTAATCATTTATAACACCTTATTGTAATGAGCAAGTCAGAATCTTTAGGGACTGAGCCTATAGGTAAGCTATTAGCAAAGCAAGCTATTCCAGCAGCCATAGGATTTGCAGTAATGTCTCTCAATATGATTGTTGACACTGTTTTTGTAGGGAGGTACATTGGTGAATTGGCAATTGGAGCAATTTCTATCGTTGTTCCAATCTCGTTTTTTATGTCCTCATTTGGAATGTCTATTGGAATGGGGGGTGCATCCATTGTGTCTAGAGCCATGGGGGCGGGCAACAAAGAAAAAGCACAGCTAGCATTTAACAACCAAATAACGTTGACGTTTATTTTTATTGCCCTTTTCTTGGTACTTGGTCTTGTGTTTAAAGAAGGGATTATGAGTCTTTATGGGGCGAGTGGTAGTATTCGCTCACTAACCGATGTCTATTACACCATTGTAATGTATGGCGTGCCTTTTCTTACGTTGTCTATGATGGCAAATAATAATCTTAGAGCAGAAGGAAAAGCCAATATAGCAATGTTGGCATTGTTGATACCTTCGGGATTGAATATGATTCTGGATTGGATCTTTATAATGCAGCTTGAATACGGTATGGAGGGCGCTGCTTGGGCAACTACTATTTCATATATTGCTACTGGCGTTTTTATGGCTGGTTATTTTTTGAGCGGTAGATCCGAATTAAAAGTAACGCCTTCATTATTTCCTTTGAAATGGGTATTGGTAAAAGAGATTTTCTTAGTAGGCTCTGTAAGTTTGATTCGACAAACCGCCATTAGTATTCTTACCATTGTTCTGAATTCGATGTTGCTAAATTATGGGTCGCTCATTCCTGATTTAGGTGGTGAAAAAGCGATTAGCGTCTATGGAATAGCAACAAGAGTTTCAATGTTTGTATTCTTTCCTTTGATTGGTATAGCACAAGGGTTTGTACCAATAGTAGGATATAATTATGGCGCAAAAAAATACGACAGAGTATATGAAGTCGTTAGGCTATCTAGTCGGGTAGGTCTTTTGATAGCATCTATACTTGCGTTAATGTTATTGCTAGGGGCGGAATATGTGCCTATGTTGTTTACAGATCAGTACGATATTGCGCTACGAAAATATACCCCAGATGCTATTTTTATAATATTTCTAGCAACACCATTGCTGGTGTATCAATTGATTGGAGCTAGTTTTTATCAAGCATTGGGAAAAGGAATTCCGGCTTTGTTGTTGACACTAACCAAACAGTTATTTTTCTTAACACCTTTTGCTATAGTACTGCCTCCAATATTTGGGTTAGAGGGCATTTGGTATGCATTCCCAATAGCAGATGTCTTGAGTGCTGCAGTTTGCTTTTATTATTTAAGAAGAGGTGTTCGAAAATTAAAAGAGGAAGAAATGCTATTGACTTAAGGCAATGAAAAGTGACTTTTATTTATTCAAAATACTCCTATAACATAAGTTTTGCCTACTTTTGATTTTCAAAATTACACACAGAATTATGTACGGAAAACTTAAAGCACAACTTCAGACAGATTTAGAACAGTTAAAGTCTGACGGATTATATAAAAGCGAAAGAATCATCACTTCCCCACAAGGAGCAGAAGTGAAAGTGAATAATAATCAAGAGGTTATCATTATGTGCGCCAATAATTACCTTGGTCTTTCTGCGCATCCAGAGGTGATTCAAGCATCCAAAGATGCATTGGATTCTCACGGATTTGGGATGTCTTCGGTTCGTTTTATTTGTGGTACGCAAGATATACATAAAGAGCTGGAAGAAAAAATAGCAGCCTTTTACCAAACCGAAGATACCATATTGTATGCCGCTGCATTTGATGCAAACGGAGGCGTATTTGAACCATTGTTTAGTAAAGAAGATGCTATTATATCTGATGAATTAAACCATGCGTCCATCATCGATGGGGTGCGATTGTGTAAAGCACAGCGTTATAGATATAAGCATAGCGATATGCAAGATTTGGAAACTCAGTTAATAGCTGCTCAGGCTCAACGAAATAGAATCATTGTTACTGACGGAGTATTTTCTATGGATGGAGATATCGCCTTGATGAATGAAATCTGTGACTTGGCAGATAAATATGACGCATTAGTAATGACCGATGAATGTCACTCTGCTGGATTCATCGGAAAAACAGGCAGAGGTGTTCCAGAGTATCACAAAGTTATGGATCGAGTAGATATCATTACCGGTACGCTTGGAAAAGCTTTGGGAGGTGCTATGGGTGGATATACTACAGGAAAAAAAGAGATTATAGAAATGCTCCGTCAAAAATCTAGACCTTATTTGTTTTCGAACAGTTTAGCACCTTCTATTGTAGGTGCAGCAAATAAAGTTTTTGATATTTTGAGTGCATCTACCGCATTGAGAGATACACTAGAAGAGAATACTAAATATTTTAAAGAAAAAATTATAGCAGCCGGATTCGATGTAAAAGAAGGTAATTCACCCATCGTACCTATTATGTTGTATGATGCTGCATTGTCTCAGAAATTTGCTGAAGGTTTACTAGAGGAAGGAGTTTATGCTATTGGATTCTTCTACCCCGTAGTGCCAAAAGGAAAAGCGAGAATACGAACGCAGATTTCAGCTGCTCACACCAAACAACATTTAGATAAAGCGGTGGCAGCATTTATAAAAGTTGGAAAAGATTTAAAAGTAATCTAACATGAAGTATTCTTACCTACTCATACTGATTGTTGGATTGTGGTCGTGTCAAGACGCACCAGAACCTAAAGTAGAAATTATTGAACCGATAAACGAACCTGTAATTGTATCGGAGATAAATGTCCCAAAACCTACCAATCTTTACACCCCAGAATTGTGGAAAGCGGCTAATATTGACCAAAATACCGTTTATTTTTTTAGTAGAGACGAAGAGCTTAGCGAAGATCAAGAAGCCAATATAAAAATTGTGCGAGAATTCGCAGAGGCCAACGACATTAATTATCATGGGTATTATACTAATGATGACTTAGGCTTGGTAGCCCTAAATGACTCCTTGTTTTTTAATCTTTCTTTATACCTCAAAACAGACCCTAATGGTTTGGTTTGTTTGAAAAAAAATGAAGTAAAATATATACCGCTTCAGATAAAGAAAGGAATAGTTGACGAACGTTTAAAAGTGTTTTTTGGAAAGTGAAAATGTCATTATTTAAACCGTAATTAACTATGAATCTTCGTTAGGTATATAGTTGTGTAGTTCATTGCGACATAAATAATTCCGTTAATGGTATTACATATAGATAACATTTATAAAGTGCATTTCAATGTTGTTTTGGTCTCAAACCCAACATCAGGAAAAATTGCTGAAAGTTTTAAAGGTAAATCAGATTCTAAATTTGTATTGAGTTTTTTAGAGTTGCCCTTAATTATAACGGAGTTCTTTTATGCAAGCAGAATTACAGCTCGATAAACGAAACAATCAATATTAACATTGAAATAGAAAAGTATCCGGTCGGTATTTACCTGCTTGAAATAAAGAATACTGAAGGTGTTCTGGTTAAAAAGCTAATAAAAAATAAGGTATTTCAGTCTCAATCAAATAATTCGCAGTACTTTTACATCCCGTATTAACCTATTATATATACGGCACCATGTCAAATAAAACCAAATACATTTTCGTAACAGGAGGTGTAGCATCATCACTCGGAAAAGGAATCATTTCAGCGTCATTAGCGAAGCTATTACAAGCTAGAGGGTTCTCTGTAACCATTCAAAAAATGGACCCTTATCTAAACATTGATCCAGGCACTCTCAATCCATACGAGCATGGAGAATGTTATGTGACAGAAGATGGAGCAGAAACAGATTTAGATCTCGGACATTACGAACGATTTTTGAATGTTGCCACTTCTCAGGCAAACAATGTGACTACAGGTCGAATTTACCAGTCTGTAATCAATAAAGAACGAAAAGGGGTGTATTTAGGTAAAACGGTACAGGTAATACCACACATAACCAATGAAATAAAAGAGCACATTAAAATTCTCGGTAATACGGGTGATTTTGATTTTATCATTACTGAAATTGGCGGTACTGTAGGAGACATCGAATCACTACCCTTTATCGAAGCCATCAGGCAGTTAAAATGGGAAATGCCAAAAGAGGTGATTTTTATCCACTTGACATTACTTCCTTATCTGGCAACATCTGGTGAGTTAAAAACCAAGCCTACTCAGCACTCAGTGATGAAATTAAGAGAATACGGAATCCAACCTGATATTCTAGTTTGTAGATCTGAGAAAAAAGTAGATCCTTCTATAAAAGAAAAAATAGCTCGATTCTGCAACGTTCATGTAGAATCCGTGATAGAATCTTTAGATGCTAAAACCATTTATGAAGTGCCAGTTTTAATGCAAAAAGAAAAATTAGATCAGGTTGTATTAGATGCTTTAGATATTAACACTAATAAAGAACCGGACTTAAAAGTATGGAACGAATTTTTATATAATTTAAACAATCCAAAAAGAACTGTAGAAATCGGTTTAATTGGTAAATATGTGGAGCTTAAGGATTCATACAAGTCTATTTCAGAAGCGTTTGTCCACGCGGGAGCTCGCATTAATACAGTAGTCAATTTAAAATGGATTCATTCTGATACGCTTACAGCAGAGAATGTAAATGAAAAATTAGCTGGTTTAAATGGGGTGTTGGTTGCTCCTGGTTTTGGGACTAGAGGAGTGGAAGGGAAAATTGAAGCCGTTAAATTTGCAAGAGAACATGAAATACCGTTTTTTGGTATTTGCCTAGGAATGCAAGTTGCTGTAATTGAATTTGCTAGAAATGTTTTGGGCTATAAAGATGCACATAGTGTAGAAATTGATACCAATACATCGTTTCCTGTAATCAATATGATGGAGGATCAAAAAAATATTGAGAAAATGGGAGGGACGATGCGTTTGGGAGCATATAAATGTCATTTGCTAGGGGGCAAGGCTTTGGATGCGTATGGAACTTCTGAAATCACAGAACGTCACAGGCATAGGTATGAGTTTAATAGTTCTTTTGAAGAACAATATAAAGCGAGTGGAATGCTGCCAACGGGCATCAATCCTGATAATAAATTAGTGGAAATTGTTGAAATTCCGGAGCATCCTTATTTTGTAGGAGTGCAATTTCATCCAGAATATAAAAGTACAGTCGAAAATCCACATCCTCTATTTATCAGTTTTATAGAAGCTACTGCAGAAGAGAAGTTAAAAGAATTATCAAAAGCATAAACTCACAATTATGGCAATCAAAGAAAAAGAATTAGAAATTATAGAAGAATTTGAATTGTTTGACGATTGGATGGATAAGTACGAGCATATTATAGAGCTTGGAAAAGATCTACCATTGATAGCCGCTGAGCACAAAAAAGATGAGAATCTTATAAAAGGTTGTCAATCGAGAGTTTGGGTTTGGGGAGAGTTTAAAGACGGCTTGATTCATTTTACAGCAGATAGCGATGCTATTATTACCAAAGGGGTTATTGCATTATTGGTGCGGGTTCTCAGCGAAGAACCTCCAGAGGAAGTCTTAAAAACGGAACTGTCATTTCTGAAAGAGATAGGACTACAAGAGCATCTTTCACCAACTAGAGCCAATGGACTTGTAGGAATGGTAAAACACATAAAAATGCTAGCATTAGCTAACTGTGGATAATCAATCAAAATATATTCGAAAATTAATTGCAACAATCCCAGATCCTGAGATTCCCGTTCTCACGATAGAAGATTTAGGAATTGTAAGAGGCGTAACGCTCGTAGATGATGTTTACCAAATTACCATAACGCCTACTTATTCTGGTTGCCCCGCTATGAATGTTTTTGAAGATGATATCTTAGCGTTGCTAAAAGAAAACAATATCATTAATACAAAAGTAGTGATGACTTATGATCCGCCTTGGACTACAGATTGGCTTACCGAAGAGGCAAAACTCAAACTTCAGAAATATGGTATTGCTCCTCCTGAAGAAAGAACCTCTGATAAGAATTACCTAGCAGGTAAAGAACGAGCGAAAGTTACTTGCCCGCAATGCAAATCAAAAAACACGAAAATGATAAGTCAATTTGGCTCTACAGCCTGCAAAGCTTTGTATCAATGCAACGACTGTAAAGAGCCATTTGATTACTTTAAGTGTTTGTAACCAAAGTACTCGGCATTAAAAACGATTGTATTGCCAAACTAATTTTGAGATGCCCTTAAGTAACTCTATTCAAAAATCTGCGTACACATTCTTCTATGAAAAGAGTAAGTAGTATTATCGTTTTTTTATTAGCTTTTCAAGCAACTTGGATGGCGCAAATTGAGTTTTTAACCCCCCCTTATGATTTGGGTGTTATTTCTTCTCGCAACAATGGTTTTGTAGATGTGCCCGTAAAAAACACGGGAACAAAAAAAGTATATATTTTTAGAGCAGACGTAGATCGAAGGTTCTCTATTCGCTATAGCAACAAAACTATAATGCCTGATAGCACTATTTATATTCGTGTAAAATTTAACCCAAAGAAAAAAGGGTATGTTTCAGAAAAAATACCAGTGCATTTTAGTTGCTTCGATGAACCTTTGATTATGAAAATAGAAGGCTTTGTTGAAGAGATTCCTAAGTCAAACGATATCGCCTGTCCCTCTTTTGATAAACAACAAGTTAATACCCCACAAGATTTTGCTCTCACTATAACGGTCATAGATGCGGTGTCTAAAGAACCTTTATCCAGCTCTGAAGTAAAAATAATTCACAACGGACTACTAGGTAAATTGCTAACGACAAAAAGAAACGGGAGTGTTACTCAAAAAGTGCCTATCGGATATTATTATTTTGTAGCTGGTCATGAAGGTTATTTTTCCAGCGAAAAAGCTGCTTATGTCAATAAAAACAACAATCAAATTATCATTCCTTTGTCAAAAAAAGAAGAAGAATTAATCGTTAGCAACACACCAGATCAGGAGCAAGACCTAGATGAAGAAATAGCTGAAGTAGTAGAAGCTCCTGACCAACTCGAAGAAGAAACTGTTTTTGAAGAAGGCGAAGATATAATGATAACGATAGAAGACCCTATTGACACTGAGGAGGTCGTTATATCGGAAGAAGTAAAAGAAATTAATCAGGAAGAAACACCTCCTTATGTTCCCGAAAATGATCCGTACCCAGATTTCTCACTTCGTGAATATAGACCAAACAATATTGTATTTTTAGTAGATGTATCTTCTAGTATGCGCTATCAAGGCAAGCTAGATATCCTCAAGGCTTCTATGATAGAGCTGACCAGTATCTTAAGACCTTCAGATAAAATTTCGTTAGTGGGTTACTCTAGCAAAGCCACCATATTATTAGAGACCACAAGTGCCACCGATGTAGATTCTATTATAAATATTATCTCCAATTTAGATGCAAAAGGAATGACTGCTGGAAGTCAAGGTATGGAGTTGGCGTATGTCATGGCGTGCAACGCAATGATCGCAGAAGGAAATAACGAAATTATAATGGCAACAGATGGCGCGTTTAATACCGGAGAAACCAATGTATATAAATTGGCAAGAAAATACAATAAGAAGGGGGTGAAAGTATCTGTGGTGGGAATAAAAAACAAGAAATTTGACAAGGAGTCAATGCGAAAATTAGCCGAGGAAGGCGGAGGTAGCTATATAGATATGCGCAACTATGAAGACGGACGAACGATGTTGATTGAGGAAATTAAAAACAGTTCAAGAATCGAAAAAGGACAATAGTATGATGATTGAAAAACGAAACATCAACAAAATTGCTAATCAAAAAATAGTAGAAGAAAATTGGTCGCATCAGGATACCTATGTCTATCTCGTAGCAAATAGTAATGTTTCAAAAAAAATAATTGCAAAGAAACTAGCAAATATACCTTCGCCTGCAAAACGAAACAAAACAAAACTACTTAGGCATTTGTTTTTAGGACTGACTATAGCGGTCAATGTTGTGTTTTTTGTCTATACTTTTTATGGGCTTCAGTTAAACTTAATGCTAATTAAATATTCGGTACTCGCATTAATTATTTTTGTCATATTCGTTTCTTTCACACTTTCTTATCGGCTAAAGACAAAGTTCGAAATTATAAAAAAAGAACTATTAATTGATGGTAAATTGAGTTACGAAGAAGACTTCTTTTTTTGCAATGAGAATCACAGCGACAAAGATCTTTTAGATACCGAAATGTTTTAATACTATTCTGACACCTATAGACAATTGATATCACATAAATATGGCCCAAATAATAAGCTCTGTAGTTTATCCGATTTAAGATAATTTAAAATGCTTATGTTTGTTGAGAAATAAATTCAGTGTTATGAAATTTCACAAACTGCTCAAATGAAAATTGTTTTTCTAAATAGTTCCGCTACCACTTTTACAAACTTTTCTAAAGGTGTGGGTTTAGTTAGAACTGAAAATTATAGTAAGAATGGTAAATTGATGGACTATTCAGAATTAACTAAAATCAACTAATCTTGTTTCAATTTAAACAATTTAAAATCCACGATGGAAAAAGTGCTATGAAAATAGGTACTGATGGTACTTTGTTGGGGTGCTGGAGTGATGTTGGTAAGGCAGAAACTATTCTTGATATTGGCTCAGGCACAGGTGTTATCGCTATTATCGCTGCGCAAAACAATAAAGAAGCCAAAATCAAAGCTTTAGAAATAGATAAATTGGCATCGGAGGATGCACAGCTTAATATTGATTCTTGTCCTTGGAGCGATCGGATAGAAGTGCAAAACATCTCTTTACAGAACTATACTTCCAACCAAAAATATGACGCTATCATTAGCAACCCCCCTTTTTTTGAGAGAAGCATGAAGGCTTTGGGGATAGCTCGAAATACAGCACGTCATACAGATACATTGCACTATACTGATATTTTTAGATTTTGCAAAAGTAACCTTTCTGAAAAAGGAAATCTCTCTATGATACTACCTGTAGAAAATGCTAAAAAAGCAGTCAACGAAAGTGGCGAATATGGTTTATATCCTAAAAGAATCTGCGAAGTAAAACCTATACCAAAAAAAGAACCACATAGATGGCTAGTCGAATGGAGTTTTGATAGTCAAATAAAAACAGAATACACAAAACTAACTATAGAGACCGGTGTGAAACGGCACGAATATACAGATGAATATAAACGTCTAGGTAAAGCATTTTACTTGTATTTTTAATGTTCTTTCGATATTGCTAGAGCGGAAGTGTGAAAAAAATAAAAAAAAACAGCTCATACGCATATAAACTGTTTTTTTTTGTAGAGAGGAAGAGATTCGAACTCTCGATACATTGCTGTATACACGCTTTCCAAGCGTGCGCCTTAAGCCACTCGGCCACCTCTCTAATTAAGAATCACAAAACTAATCTAATTTTTTATTTTACCCACCTTTACTCCTCTAATTTTAAAACCTCTGTTGTATTTGCTCTTATTTTTCTAAGTAAATCGCCATCTTCAATCAATGAATTGCCAAAGCTAGGAATCATTTCCTTTAGTTTTTCCTGCCAAGCTGTTGATTTTATTTGATTTGGAAAACATTTATGGAGCAACTCTAGCATTATAGAAACAGATGTGGATGCTCCAGGAGAAGCTCCCAACAAAGCTGCCAAAGTCAAGTCCTTATCAGTAACTATTTCTGTTCCAAATTGTAGTTTTCCACCTCCTTCTTCTGGGTCTTCTTTTATAATTTGCACACGCTTACCAGCCTCTACCAACTCCCAATCTTCAATCTTAGCATCTGGATAGTATTTTTGTAAAAACTCAAAACGATCTTCCATAGATTGAAAAACTTGCTGTACCAAATATTTTGTCAACGATAAGTTTTTCCACCCAGCAGAGATCAAAGGCCAAATGTTGTGAACCTCTATGGACATGGGGAAATCTAAATACGAACCATTTTTTAAGAATTTAGTTGAGAATCCAGCATAAGGACCAAAAAGCAATGCTTTTTCTCCATTCATCATTCTTGTATCTAAATGTGGAACAGACATCGGAGGCGAGCCAACATCTGCTTTTCCATAGACTTTAGCTTCATGTTGTTTTATCACTTCTGGATTGTTGCATTTGAGCCATTGTCCACTAACCGGAAAGCCTCCAAATCCTTTACTTTCTGGAATGTCGGTTTTTTCAAGTAATGGAATTGCTCCACCTCCAGCCCCGATAAACACGAAGTCAGATTGTATCGAAAACTCCTCTTCTGTTTCAAGGTTTTCAATTTCTATGTCCCATTTGTTACCTACTTTAGTAATGTCTTTTATGTCATAACCTAGATTTATTTCTACATTATCGCAGGTTTGCAGGTAGTTAATCATTCCTCTAGTAATTGCCCCAAAATTAACATCTGTGCCTATGGCCATTCGGGTGACTGCAATGTCTTTTGCATTTTCCCTGCCCTTCATCATCAAGGGTGCCCATTTTTTTATTTGCTCAGGATCCTCAGAGAAAATCATATCTTCAAAAATGGGGTATTTGGTCATTGCGTCAAAGCGCTTCTTTAGAAATTCTCTATTCTCTTTTCCCCACACAAAACTCATATGATCAATATCATTGATAAAAGCAATTTTGGGGTTCAATTCTTTCTCTGTTTTCAAATACGCCCACAATTGTTTAGATATTTCAAATTGTTCTGATATTTTCAGTGCCTTGGATAAGTCTATACTGCCATCTTCTAACTCAGGTGTGTAATTCAATTCACAAAAAGCAGAATGTCCAGTTCCAGCATTGTTCCAAGCGGCAGAACTCTCTGCACCTACGCTATTTAATCTTTCGTAGATCTTAATTTTAGCCTTAGGCATAAGTTTTATAAGCAATACACCAAGTGTAGCACTCATTATTCCAGCTCCAATTAATGCATATGTTTTTTCCGTGTTTTTCATTTATTGTTAAATTTGCTTGATAAAGATATAAAAAAGTTTGATGTTATAGAGCTAAAACAAGATGAACAAATCCAATTGCCCATGTGGAAAACCTGAAAGCTATAAAGAGTGTTGCGAAACCATTCATCGCAACATTGCAAATGCTCAAACTGCTGAAACGTTAATGCGATCTAGATATACTGCATTTACCAAAGCTTTGGGAGATTATTTAATGAAAAGCCATCATTCCAAAACTAGACCCATATTTGAAAAAGAGGAAATCGTAAAATGGACAAAATCAGTAAAATGGAACAGGCTAGAAATACTAAACACCTCCGGTGGTTTAGAAATGGACAGCTCAGGAACAGTCGAGTTTAAAGCGTATTACTATGAAAATCGTTTTGGTAAAACAAAATTAAAATGCATTCATGAAAATTCTTATTTTGAAAAGGAAAATGGTTTGTGGATGTATGTTGGCATTTTTGATGAGACGTGATGAAGGTAGAAAATTAAACAAAGAAAACTGATTTTAACATTCTTTCTATATAACTCTCAATTCGTATAAGTATATATTTTATCTTTGCCGCTTATGAATTTACTTGCTTTTATCAATTGGGATTTTAAACCCGAAATTCTTGAAGACCCCATCAAGATAGTCTATTATGGTCCATGTTGGGCACTTAGTTTTATTATAGGTCTATACCTCATCACCAAAATGATGAAACGAGATAATGCTCCCGATTATTTTTCGGATAAGATACTTATGTATATGATGGTCGGAGGAATTGTTGGCGCTCGTCTAGGGCATGTTTTCTTTTACGACTGGGCTGAGTATAAAGACAATCTGATAGATATTTTTAAAATTTGGGAAGGAGGTCTCGCAAGCCATGGTGGTGCTATTGGTATCTTAATTGCCAATTGGCTTTATGCTCGTAATGTAACCAAAAGAACACCAACTTGGTCGTTGGACAAGATAGTAGTTACAGTAGCATTAGCAGCTAGTTTGATTCGAGTAGGAAATCTAACCAACTCTGAAATTATAGGAACAAAAAGCGAAAGTAGTAGCGCTTTCTTTTTTGAATATGCAGCTAAGCAAAGAGCTACAAGGTATATGAATTGGGCTGCCGAAGGACAGATAGCTATCAATGAAATGGAAATAGCGTCCACTAAAGATTATGTTACCGAAGATAACTTCAATTATCCTAAAGGTATTCTCACAACCTCCTTTACATTGAATAAACCGCTCACAGAACAATATGTAGCATCTTTGGCAAGCCATATTGAGAACAATTTAAAAGAACAATACGATTATGAAAATCATCACATAATAGGTGTTACAGATGAGGCCCCTTTCAATATTAGTGTAAATGGTAATAATGCTACATTCTCTATTCCGGTTTTAATTGTTCCTAGAATCCCAACTCAAATATGGGAAGCTGCCGCTTATCTTGTCGTTTTCATCTTTCTATTCTTTGCGTATTGGAAATTAGAATTCTACAAAAGAGACGGCTTGTTGTTTGGGCTCTTTATGATTTTGATGTTTTCTGCACGATTCGTTATCGAATTTTGGAAAGAAAAACAAGCAGCAGCTATAGATGAAGAAGATCTAATAAACATGGGGCAATGGCTAAGTATTCCTGGTGTACTGATCGGTTTATATTACGTATATCGAGCTTTTAAAAATCCAGCCATAGACACAACAATACAAATAGAAGAACTTAATAAAAACAATAAATAAAATGAACAGATTTATATTTTTGCCCTTGGTTATCCTTACTGTTTTGTCTTGCCAAACAAACCCCACTGCCGATCAAAACACTGCTGATATTCCTTCTGCAGTATTAGAAGATTCACTTTCTTCTATTCAAGAAGACACTGTTCTAAAAGCGGAAATCGTTAAAGAATTAACTGCGTATTTCACTTCAATTGATTCAAATTATAATAACAATACGGTACTTCTCCCTGATGGATTTGATATTCAAATATTGTTTACACAAAAAACGGACATTGTAGTTAGAGCAGATGGCAAAAAAGCCCCAGCAAAGGGGAATCATGATATGTTGGCGTTTTTGCCAAGTCAGACTAATCCTAATAAAGGTTGGATGTTTGTAAGTCACGAAACCAAATACGCAGACAGCATACTTGGCGATGGAGGAGGTGCTACTATGTTTGAACTGGAAAAAGATGAAAACAACCAGTGGAACATCCTTTCAGATTATGAGCATGTAGATTTTACAACCGTAGGAAACACCGATAGAAACTGTGGAGGAACAGTAGGTCCTAACGGCATGATTTATACTTGTGAGGAATATATGCCAAAAAACAATGAGATTATGAAGCGTGGCGGAAAAGGTCATTTGCATACCGATAGCGTTGGAAACCTTGATTATTGGCAAAATATAGGATATGTAGTAGAGGTAGATCCTAAAACCAAAAAAGCAACTCAAAAAATGATAGGCATGGGAAGGTATTTTCATGAAGACTTGGAATTTATGGACGACAACAAAACCGTTTACCTCTCTGACGATTATGAACCCGGTGTCTTCTTTAAGTTTGTTGCAGATCAAGAATTGGACTATTCAAAAGGACAACTATTTGCTTTTAAACAATCCGAAGATGGCACAAGTGGCGATTGGATTTCTTTACCTTCCGATACCACAGCAATGATAAGAGCTAGGGACGAAGCTATTGAAAGAGGAGCTACAATGTTTATGCGTCATGAATGGATTGCTCGTGTAGGAAACAAAATATACATAGCCGAAACAGGGCATGACAAAACAGATTGGAGCAATAGATTTGCTCAAGGAGGTATTGCATCTTATACACTCAATAAAGAACATCGTTCGGGAAATATTATGACTGATGTCTATGGTAGAATACTCGTTTTTGATACGGAAACCAACGAAATGAAACCTTTGATTGAAGGAGGCTTTTCCACTGATAGTGCCACTGTGTTTTCCAATCCAGACTGTGTTTCTGCCACCACTTTAGGAGGGAAACCGTATTTGATTATACATGAAGACATCAACAAAAACACACTAGGGAGAGTCGCTAAATATGCTGAAAATAAAAATCAGTATTATAATGAACTTTTCTTTCTGGACTTGACAATTGAAAACCCAACGGTTGATGATCTCAAAAGATTTGCAATAAGCCCTATGAATGCAGAATTTACTGGAGGCATAATGTCGCCAGATGGAAGCACATTGTTTTTGAATGTGCAACACCCGCATCCGAAAAATGGTGCTCCTTATAATAAATCCGTAACCGTAGCCATAACTGGGTTTTCCAATAAGTAAAAAAAGAAAACAAACAGAACCCTTGCTGAGGCTGTGGGAATCTCCAAAACGAAATGCAGGCAACGAAGTACAAAAAATAATGATATCAAATAAAAAAGTAGTTCAACATATTTCAAGTTTTTGTAAAGCTTTAGCTCTTACCGATTGGGTGTTTTCTCCTGGGTCAAGAAACGCACCTTTTACTCTCTCTATTGCTCCAGATTCAGATTTCAACTGTATCACCATTACAGACGAACGCTCTGCTGCTTTCATTGCTTTGGGAATGTCACTTCATTCTCAAAAAGCAACCGTTTTGTCATGTACCTCTGGTACGGCTTCTTTGAATTATGCCTCAGCAGTTGCTGAAGCGCATTACCAAAAAGTCCCCTTGTTAATCATTACTTCTGATCGTCCTCAGCACTGGATTGACAAAGGAGAGGGACAGAGCATACGACAAAAAGAGATATATCAAAATTACGCCAAATCGTCTTATCACATCAATGATTTTGATGCCGAAAAAGAAATCATCGAAGTACTTAAAAATATTGAACTAGATTTATTTTCTGGCAAGAAAGGTCCTGTTCATCTCAATGTATCTTTTGAAGAACCTCTTTATGAAACAGCACCCAAAAACGACACAGAATTTACCCCCGCTTTAGTTTCTCCAAATCAATTTGACGATATAACTGGTTTGCATGAACAATGGCAGGCAGCTTCTCAAATAATGATTCTATGTGGACAAGCAAATGCCAAGGAACATCAGCAAATGAGCTTGATGGCAATGGAATTAAATGTAGATTCCAGAGTGGTCGTGTTAACGGAGACTACTTCTAATGTTAGTGGGTTCCAATATGTAAATTGCATTGACAGAACTCTAGAGAGAGTTCCCAAGGAGGATGCGAATTACCAACCTGATTTATTGATTACTTTGGGAGATGCAATCATATCTAAAAAGATAAAAAACTTTTTGAGGGCAGTACCTAATCTCGTACATTGGCACATTCAAGAGCATGCAGATCGTGTAGATACGTACAATGCTTTGGAAAAGGTATTAAATATATCACCTTCAAAATTTACAAGGTTTGCTAATCTTACCAAAACAGTTTCGTTGGATTCTGATTTTTCAAATAAATGGATGTCTGCATCATTTTTAGCCAAAGAACAACACGATATATATTTAAGAACATGTTCATGGTCAGATCTTAAGGCGCATGAGATTTTGCAAGATACCTACCCCGACAATATCAACTTGCATTTTAGTAATAGTAGTGTTATTCGGTACAATCAGCTTTTTACCCCCATACAAACCAATATTTACTATAGCAATAGAGGGGTAAGCGGGATTGACGGATGTACTTCTGCCGCAATAGGAGTTAGTTTGAATTCTGATAGATTCAATGTTTTAGTCACTGGAGACTTAGGATTTGTGTACGATAGCAATGCTTTTTGGAATACCTTGAAAGTTCCAAATCTTAGAGTTATCGTTATCAATAACAACGGTGGAGGGATTTTTAGAATAATACCTGGCCCCGAGACCACCGAAGTTTTAGATACTTATTTTGAAGTTGGTAACTCTGCTTCGATTGAGCATATTTGCAAAGCATTCAATATTGGTTATAGAAAGGCTACAAACGAATCAGAACTAGACGCCCAACTAGAGACATTCTATTCTGCCCAAAGTGACCGACCGATCGTTTTAGAGGTTGTTACCCCAAATCTAGAAAATGACAAAGTGTTGAAAGCCTATTTTAACAATCTAAAGAATTAATGTTTTTAGAAAGGAGGTTTTAGGTTTGCCTTATATTGGTTAACGGTATTAAGCATCAAAGTCTCCCAAGGCAATCATCAATGTGTTTAATTTTCTTCCTATTTGGTAGGTGGTACAATTGTAATTGTTTACAATGATAGCAAAAGCTAGACGCTTGCCTGATTTGCTAGTAACATAACCTGCAAAACTTTTCACACGTGTCATTGTTCCACTTTTAGCCCTTAGATTGCCATAGATAGAAGATTTTTTCCCATAAGATTTTAATGTGCCTGTTTTACAGCAATTGGAAGTGACGAAACAAAAGATTTGGAGTATTTACTTTTTGTCTTCATGTACACAAGCACATCTACCAAATGCTTGGCAGATATTGCATTTGCTCGTGTCAATCCACTACCATCATTTTGATAAAAACCAGTCATATCAAGCCCTTTTGAAGTCCAATATTTCTTAATAGCTAGCGTAGAAGAAAACACAGATCCTTGTTGGTACTTTTTTACGCCAATCTGACGAAGCAGGGTTTCAGCAAATAAATTATTACTGATTAAATTGGTCCAATATACAATCTTAGCAACAGACGGAGAGGAATGCTTGTAGAAATTATGTTGCGTTTTTCTATCAATTATATGATGTTCAAATAATTTAATTTTACGCACTGTTGAAGCAGGCGCGCTAATGCTTATATCGTGTTGCCACAATTTAGTTTCTAGCTCAAATGCTGCCACATAAGATGGGTCATGTAAAGAACCTTTAACTTCAAAATGTTGAGCCCCTTTTGGAATTCTTCCTTCGACTTTTCTGTAAGTATCATAAGGACCTCCGTAAATATATGCTAGATCTTTCTTGGTGTTCCCTGCCTTCACTCTATTGTCAATAAACAAATCAGGCGTGTAGGGTTCATAGCACTCCAATACGGTGCTGTCATTGTTCTCTGAACCAGCGTCAAAATACAACCGCAAGCTGTTGTCGTAAATAGTCAATCCTGAAACACCAGCTCCATAATAATTTCCCATATCTCCCCAGCTCCAATTGGCGGGTACATATTCATCAGGAAAGTAAGAAGCATCACCAATTATTCGTCCTTCAATGTGGTGAATGCCTAAGTTTTCTATAGCAACAACCCAATCCTGCATAGGGTCGGTACCTTTTTTATTAAAATACTTACTAAACAATGTAGGGTCGCCACCTCCACGTATATATATGTTGCCATGCAATGTGCAATTAGTGTCAATATAGCCATCGTAATAAAGACCTGTTTCAAATTTGGCATACGAGCCCAATATTTGCAGAGCAGAAGCAGTTGTAATGATCTTCATAGTAGAGGCTGAAGGCATAGTGTGTTGAGCGTTTGTATTTGCAATCTCCATATTATTATCCATGTCATAAACATAAAAACTAAACGATGCGTTTTGTATCTGCTTGTCTTTTTGCAAGTTTTGAATAGCATGCTCAATGGAGTTTAAGCTTCTTGAAGTAGTCGTCTTAGGTGTTGTGTTTTGAGAAAATCCACAAATAAAAATAAGCGTTAAAAATAGTGTTAATGTTTTTTGCATGGTTCAAAAATAAATATTGAACGGTAAAGTTTTAACATTCAAAGCAAAACTTATGCAACTCATCAAGTTTAAAACCAAATTTATGCAACAAAGACACCTGTGCACTACTTTTTTTTGCAAGTTTGCACTACTTTATGTGTGGAATACTAGGAATACTAACAAACGAACATATTGCTACTGATTTAGAGTCAAAATTAGCAACAGGTTTGAATACGCTCTCTAAGCGAGGTCCAGACTTTAGGCAGACCGTTGTTAAAAATAATATAGCATTAGGACATGCAAGACTATCCATCATAGATACGAGCGATGCAGCAAACCAACCTATGTTTGATCCATCAGAAAGATACGGATTGGTGTTCAATGGAGAGATATTCAACTATTTAGAAATAAAAAAGAAGCTGATCACTCAAGGAGTCGCTTTTACTACAAGTTCTGACACCGAGGTTTTATTGCATAGTCTAATTGAAAATGGATTAGACGCAATCAATGAACTAAATGGTTTCTTTGCGTTTTGTTTTGTAGATTATCAAGAAAACACAGCTATCATCGCTCGAGATCGTTTTGGGATTAAGCCTTTAGTGTATAGTTGGAATGAGTCAAAGCTTCAATTTGCCTCAGAAATAAAAGCGTTATTACCTTTAGGAATTAAAAAAGACATTGACAAAACGGCTCTTTCTGCTTTTTTTAAATTTAATTACATACCAGCTCCTTACACGATTTTTGAAGATATTAAAAAACTAAACCCTGGAGAAGTGCTGCAATGGAGCAACGGAAAAATTGAATTTAAGAAGTACTATACCTACCATCCGAGTAGTAAGCCCTTTGAAGGTTCGTATGATCAAGCAAAGCAAAAAGTTAAGTCCATTTTGGAAACAGCTACCGAAAGAAGGATGATTGCAGATGTTCCGCTTGGATCTTTTCTTAGTGGAGGGATTGATAGTAGTATTGTTAGTACTATAGCTTCAAAACTGACCACTACTCTTAATACTTTTTCGATAGGTTTCAAGGATCAACCCCAGTTTGATGAAACTCAATTTGCCAATTGTGTAGCAAAGAATATCAACTCCAATCATACTGTATTCTCTTTGTCTAACGATGATTTCTTAACTCATTTTGAAGATACATTAACCTATTTAGACGAGCCTTTTGCAGATTCATCTGCATTGAATATGTACATTCTATCAAAAGAAACTAAGAAAAAAGTAACCGTAGCATTGTCAGGAGATGGTGCCGATGAGCTGTTTAGTGGATACAATAAACATCAAGCATTGTGGTTGGCAGATCAAAAAGGTGCAAAAAATGTAGTATTAAAATCTGCTAGTAAATTCACAGATTTATTGCCTAAATCTAGGAATGGAAAATGGAGCAATAAAGTTCGGCAAATATCCAAGTATGGTGAAGGTCTGCGTTTAAATTCCAAAGAACGATATTTGAGTTGGGCTTCTTTTATGAATAACAATGTAGTGGATAGTTTGGTTCTCGAATCTCAATTAGATGCGATTGCACTTCCTTATTTAGAAAAAGAAATAACAGATTTTAATGACTATTTATACTTTGATTTCAATCTAGTATTAGAAGGTGACATGTTGCGTAAGGTGGATAGTATGAGTATGGCAAATAGTCTAGAGGTTAGAACTCCGTTTTTAGATTACGAATTGGTTGATTTTGTATTCTCATTGCCGTCAGAGTTTAAAATTGACAAGAACAACAGAAAAAAAATATTAAAAGATGCTTTCAAAGAGGATTTGCCGCAAGAGATTTTTAATAGAGGAAAAAAAGGATTTGAAATACCCTTGCAAAATTGGTTTCAGAATGAATTGAGATCCTACCTATCAGTTCACGTGTTCAATGAGGAATTAATAAAAGGTCAAGGGATATTAAATTGGGATGCCGTATTAAAAATTAAAAACCAGCTGTACTCAAGTAATCCAAACGAAGCTGTTTATAACACTTGGGCACTGCTTAGTTTTCAGAAGTGGTATAGCCTATATTTGTAACTTAAAGAAAATTTGAAATGCCAAAAGTACTCCGAATCATAAATAGATTCAACATAGGTGGACCTACATATAATGCTGCATATTTGAGCAAGTACTTGCCCGAAGAATTTGAGACCCTTTTAGTGGGCGGGCAAATAGATGCATCTGAAGATAGTTCCGATTTTATACTAAACAAATTGGATCTAAACCCGATAATCATTCCTGAAATGAGGAGAGAAATTGGTTTCAATGATGACCGAAAAGCATATAAAAAAATTAAAGATATTATAGCCGAATTCCAACCAGATATTGTGCATACACACGCATCAAAAGCTGGGGCGATAGGCAGACTAGCCGCTTATAAAATGAAAGTCCCTTTGATTTACCACACCTTTCATGGGCATGTTTTTCATTCTTACTTTGGAAAAACAAAAACCACTGCATATAAAAACATTGAACGGTATTTGGCAAAGAAATCAACCCATATCATTGCGATAAGCGAAATTCAAAAGAAAGAATTGGCACTAGATCATAAAATATGTAAACCCGAAAAAATTAAAATAATACCGCTAGGCTTTGACCTAGAACGATTCAGAACAGATAAAGAGGTTAAAAGAAAGGCCTTTAGAGATAAATGGAACATAAAAGATGATGAATTGGCAATTGGAATAATAGGTAGATTAGTTCCTATAAAAAACCATAAATTCTTTTTTGATGTTGCCAAAAAAGTGAATGAATCCACAGCTATGAAAGTGAAGTTTTTTGTTGTCGGTGATGGAGAATTGCGTGATGAATTAAAGAATTACGTCAATAAATTAGCATTGTCAAATGTTGTGTTTACCAGTTGGATAACCGATATTGATGTGGTAAATGCCGGTTTGGACATCATTTGCCTAACCTCCCTTAACGAGGGTACTCCGGTAAGTTTGATTGAAGCACAAGCGTCTGGAAAACCAATTGTAACCACAGACGTAGGAGGCGTCAAAAACATTGTGAATATTGGTCGTTCAGCTTTTTGCGTTACAAAAAATGATAAAGAAGGGTTTGCCAACAACTTGCTAACCTTGATAGAAAGCCAGTCTTTGAGAGAGCAATTTGCAACTCAGGGAGCACATGTATTTGAAACATTCCATTATCAACGATTGGCAAATGACATTTCTAATCTATATTTAGATGGTTTGTCGCAAAAATAATTAACTTTGTAACTCAAAGTACTTTTAAAAATAAGAGATGAAAAATATATTTAGCACTTTTAGAAAATATCAAGGAGCAATAGCCGGAACTTTAGCACTGTTAATGTTAGTTTCTAGCTGCACGGTAAATTCTCACGTTATGCTCAAAACACCTAAGGACTTTGTTTTTGATGAAATTCCTTCAGATCTTTCTCAGGAATATACCATTACCAAAGGAGATAAATTACAGTTTAGATTGTTTTCGAATGGAGGATTTAAGGTTATCGACATGACTTCTGGAAAGAATAGTGGCGCAAACAATTTATTGAGAAACAATTCCACAGGTATAAACTACGTAGTACGACCAGATAGTATGGCGAAATTACCCGCTTTGGGAGATGTAAATATAGTAGGTATGAACATCTATGAAGCCGAGAATTACTTGGAAGAGTTGTATTCAGAGTTCTATGTAGAACCATTTATGCAATTGAATGTAGTGAACAAAAGGGTTATTGTATTTCCTGGCACCGGAAGTACCGCAAAGGTAGTACCTATGCAAAACAACACCGTGACACTGATGGAGTTGATAGCCCGAGTAGGCGGCATCTCTAGAGACAGTAAGGCAAACACTATAAAAGTAGTGCGTATGGTGGACAATGAAAGACAAATATATAAAATAGACTTAAGTACAATTGATGGTCTGGAGGATGGTCAGATGATTATGCAAGCAAATGACATCGTTTATGTGCAACCCAACCCCAATGTAGCAAGAGAATTATTGCAAGATATTACTCCAATAGTATCTCTTGTTACGAGCACTGTGTTGTTATATGCTACTTTCAGAACTTTAAAACCTTAAAATGTCAGTAGAAAATACAAATAACACTTCGGACAATTTGAGTAGCTACAAAGATCGCATCTCTAATTTGAGTAGTGATTTTGAATTTGGAATATTTCTAAACTTGATAAGAAAATCTCTTCTCTTGTTGTTTTTTATAGCTGCATCAATTGGAGTTGGCGCATTCTTACTCATTAGATACTCTCAGCCCGTATATGAAGCTAGAGGAGTGATTCAAATCAATGTGACAGATCAAGCAAAAGAATTGCTAAATGTATTTTCGCCAGTTAATGAATCCGATGGACTAAACCCTCAGGTAGAATTATTAAGGTCGCCATTATTAAACAAAATGGCACTCAAAAACATGAATACTGAGATCGGCTATTTTACAAAAGGACAAATTCTAGAAAACAACAAATATCAGTCAAATTCCTTTCGAATTAAAAATTATAGACTTTTAGACTCCACATTAATAGGTCGAAAATACTTCATAGCGCATACAGATAATAATAGGTTTCAACTCGTAAACGAATTGGAAGAAGTTTATGAAGATATAACATTTTCAGAAGGTGAACAAGTCGTGTTTAAGGGGTTTTCTTTTGAGTTTCAGATAATTTCTAAAGCACAATTCGATACCGAAAGCAAAGGTGATAGGGTGTATTTTAGATTTCAAAATGCAGATTTTTTATTTAATGAAATACAAAAAGGATTAGATGTCAATGTTTTAAATGCCGGAGCCAAAACAGTAGAAATTAAGCTAAAACATGTTAATTCTGTTTTTGCGGCTGACTTTGTAAATGAATTGATAAGACAATACGATAGTTATGTCGTCAACAGAAAGAGTGTTAGCTCAGAAAATATTCTTCAATTTATTCAAGAGCAAAAAGATTCTGTAGAGAGTAGGTTAAAAGAAAGTGAAAAAATGATTCAATTATTTCAAAAAGATAATGACCTCAAAGGAACTACAGGTTTATCTTCTTCTTATTTGACGCAACTCAACTCTATGGAAGAAGAGATTGTTAAGCTAGAGATTGAAGGAGCGGTACTCACTCAGGTGAATTCCTCATTATCTGGCTTTGATGTAAATACTAATCCTGAGGATATCATACCTCTTATTATGGGGCAAAGTTTTGAATCTTCTTTACAGGTGTTTATCCTGAAACTCCAAACACTTACCAATGAACGTATAGAATTGCTAAACTCCGCTACACTTGACAATAAGAACGTAAAGCAATTGGAAAAACAGATTAGAATGCAAATTAATTTGATTTTAAAATCTAGCGCCATTACATTGAAGCAGAATAACGAAAAAATTAAAACGCTAAAAAGCAAAATACAATTGCTTGAAGGTCAGTTGTTTTCTTTGCCTGAAAAAGAATTAGAGCTTACAAGGCTAAATAGAATTCTCAATATCAATAACAAATACTATACGATGTTACTAGAAAAGGAAACTGAATATAGGTTATCTACTGCGGGAGTAACTACGTACAACGAGATATTAGATCCAGCTCACGTTTCAAGAATCCCTATATCTCCAAATAAAAAGATAATATATGCAGTCGGTATTATTTTGTTTTTGATGCTTGCCTTATTCATCATCATTATCAAATACATCACTCATGACAAAATAACTACACTCAATGAAATTTCTAAAATATCAAACGCTTCTCTTGGTATATTAGGTATAGTGCCGAAATACAAAAACAAAATGCCTGTGTCTCAGATGATTATAGGTGAAAATCCTAAATCTCTAATATCAGAGTCGTTTAGAAGTTTGCGAACAAATTTACAATTTATTGTCAATCAAAAAGGACCTCAAACTCTTGCAGTAACGAGTACCATATCTGGAGAAGGAAAAACATTTGTTGCTTTGAATATTGGCGGTATCATTGCTTATTCTGGGAAAAAAGTTATCATACTGGATTTAGATATGCGTAAACCCAAAATACATAGAGGATTTAATGTGGATAATCTTAGAGGAATGAGTACTTTATTAATCGGCAAAGATAAAATCGCAGACTGTATCAATCATAGCCAGTTAGATAATTTTGATTTCATTACAGCAGGACCAATCCCTCCTAATCCATCAGAACTGATAATCAACGGAAAAGTATTTAACATCATAGATGAGCTAAAGAAAACGTATGACATGATTATCATTGATAATCCACCGGTTGGTTTGGTAACGGATGGAATACCTATTATTAAGTACGTAGATTTCCCGTTATATATATTTAGGGCTGATTATTCTAGAAAAAACTTTGTTCAAAATGCCGATAGATTGGTAAACGAGAATGGTATTGTAAAACTTACTGCTGTCCTCAATGGTGTAGATTCTCAGCGAAAAAACTACGGTAGCTATTATGGGTATGGATACGGGTATGGGTATGGGTATGGGGCAAATGGATACGGAGGCTACTATAACCAAGAAGAAAAAGAAAGTCCAAAATGGTATCAACTAGGAAAAATCTTTAGAAAAAAATAAGACACTAACCATTTAAAAATACGTATATATATATATATGTTATGTGAGTAAAAATAGGTTGTGATTGAGTAGAAATACCAAGTTTAAAGTACGTATATTTATTAAGTTAACTTTCTAACAAAAGAAAAGCAACGTTTATTTGCATTACT
>CAMZLL010000048.1 GCA_947311505.1 uncultured Cryomorphaceae bacterium | reverse complement strand
CCCCCCCCCCCCCATTATTCCTACATTCTCCAACTAAAACACTGACACTTTAGCTTCCTTTATAAGCCCTCACTGCCTCTCTTACGCTTCCTGCTTTAAGTAAATAATTTTTCGCTTCTTCATAAGTAACTTGCAGAGATTCCATTACCATCTTAGTACCTCTATCTACAAGTTTATGGTTACTCAACTGCATATCTACCATTCTATTTCCAACAACTCTCCCTAGCTTAACCATCAAAGATGTAGATATCATATTCAAAATTAGTTTTTGTGCTGTACCGGATTTCATACGGGTGCTACCTGTTACAAATTCTGGCCCTACCTCCGCCACTAAAGGATACTTAGGGATTAATGCTAAAGGACTACCAGGGTTACAGACAATGCTAGCAGTAAGAATGCTTTTTTGATTGCATTTTTGCAAAGCACCTATAACATAGGGTGTAGTACCTGATGCGGCAATACCTATGACAGTATCTAATTCTCCAATTTGATATCCCTCTAAATCCTTCCATCCTTGCACTAGACTATCCTCTGCAAACTCAACAGCCTTTCGGATAGCAGAATCCCCCCCTGCAATAATACCAACTACCATATCATGAGGCACACCAAAAGTAGGAGGACATTCAGACGCATCTACCACACCTAATCTACCACTAGTACCAGCACCCATATAAAACAAACGACCTCCTGCTTGCATACGAGGAACTATTTCATCTATTAGATTTGAGATATTAGGTATAACCTTTTCGACTGCAAACGCCACCTTTTTATCTTCATTATTAATACTGCTCAACAATTCTGATGTGGACATCTCATCAAGATTACTATATAAGGAACTAGTTTCTGTTATTTTTTTCATAAACCAAAGGTAGAAAATTTAATGGTTCTTAGACAAAAGTTGAGAGCAAGGAACAAATAGTGTCTGGTCGGAAATACATCAAAATCAAAAATGTTTTTTATTACGAGTATTTCAACCCAAAAATCGTGGAAAGAAAAGAAGTTACGAACTATTTTATAATAGTTAATGGTAATAGATAAAGTCGTTATAGGTATTAGGACAGCAATCTTTTGCGTAAGGGATAGGAACGACATCCTCCCAAATCTCTTTTTTTGAGTTTTGGGAGATATAGTGTATAGCCCGACCCGTAGGGATACGCCTAAAACATTGACATGAAGATGAACTAAAAAAGAGCTTATATGAAGAAGTTATATAATTGCAGTTTTTTAATATTTCACATCAAAATGATGGTACACTCATAATTCCTTGTATTTTTGTTTTTCGATGAAAGAATTTTTACAATTACTAAAACTGACTAAGGGCTATTATAAATATGTTTTTTTAAACTTATTTTTCAATACGCTATCCATTTTTTTCTCTGCATTTTCGTTGGTTATGCTCATGCCGATAATGGAAATTCTTTTTCAATCTGACAAAAACAGAGTTGCTGAATTGGTCGAAAAAGCACCGCTATTTAGTGAGGTTTCTATAACTGAATATGTCAATTATTATTTTGCCCAACAGGTATTTGACTATGGAGCTCCTAAAGTATTGCTTACCGTTTGTATCCTTGTAGTGGTTGCTACTTTATTTAAAAGTTTATCTACTTATTTTTCACTTTATTTTATAGCAGTACTTCGAAACGGGATCGTTAGAGACTTCAGGAATGAACTTTACAACAAAATAATTGACTTGCCTTTATCCTATTATTCTGAAGAGAAAAAAGGAGACATCATCTCTCGAATGACCAATGATCTAAAAGAGGTAGAATGGTCTGTGCTACGCTCTCTTGAGGCGATGTTTAGATATCCTGTGCAGGTATTATTTTACTTAATAATGCTTATCGTAATGAGTGGAGAATTGACTTTATTTCTTATCATTTTCTTTCCTTTATCAGCACTTTTGACCTCACTAATAGGAAAAAGCTTAAAGAAAAGTGCCCGTCAAGGGCAAGGTAGAATAGGCGATTTGGTTTCGCACTTGGAAGAGACACTGGGAGGCTTACGAATCATAAAAGGATTTAATGCCGAAGAAAAATCCAAAAAGAAGTTCAATGAAATCAACGAAGATTTTAATAATATAATGATTCGAATTTTTAGAAAACAAGACTTGGTATCTCCTGTAAGCGAAGTATTAGGTGTGGCATTAGTAGCGAGTGTACTTTGGTATGGTGGTCAACTTGTATTCGATGGGGTTTTGATAGGCTCATTTTCTATTGTTTATATTGCTACATTATCTCAAATGATATCTCCATTTAAAGCGATAACAACCGCCTATTCATTGGCACAAAGAGGCTTAGCTGCTCTGGAACGAATAAAAGATGTAACAGAAGCCGATATTACTATCTACGACCAACCAAACGCTATAAAATTTGCCACGTTTACAAAGGAGGTCTCTTATGAAAACGTAAATTTCAAATACAACAACGAGTACGTACTTAAAGACATAAACCTAACCATAAAAAAGGGGGAAACCATAGCTTTGGTGGGACAATCTGGCTCAGGCAAATCTACTTTAGCCGATTTGCTACCTCGATTTTATGATGTGATAGAAGGGCAAATAAAAATAGATGAAAACAATATCAAAGACCTTACGACTCATAGCCTAAGAAATCAATTGGGAATAGTAACACAACAGTCCATTTTATTTAATGACACGGTCTTTAACAACATTGCCTTTGGAGTAAAAGAAGCTACCTTAGAAGAAGTGATAGCGGCTGCAAAAATTGCCAATGCCCATGAATTCATTATGAATTTGGATGAAAAATACGACACAAACATTGGGGATAGCGGCAGTAAACTTTCGGGAGGTCAACGACAACGGATAAGTATAGCACGAGCTGTATTAAAGAACCCTCCAATTATGATATTAGACGAGGCTACATCTGCATTGGATACAGAAAGCGAACGATTGGTACAAGACGCTTTGAATAATTTAATGAAAAACAGAACCAGTTTGGTGATTGCTCACAGGCTATCTACTATCCAACACGCAGATAAGATAGTGGTAATGCAAGAAGGAGAAATAAAAGAAACAGGCACACATAAAGAATTGATTGAAAAAGGCGGGATATATTTCAAGCTTACGCAAATGCAATCATTCACTTAAAGGTAATTCAATATCGAATATGGATAACTTCCTTAAATATTTGCGTTTTGCACGTTGTAATCACTGTTCTTTGTTAGAATTTGAATAGAAAAAGAAATTATTATGAAAATTATAGTTCCCATGGCGGGACGAGGATCTCGTTTACGACCACACACATTGACCACCCCTAAACCTTTAGTACCTGTAGCAGGCAAACCAATTGTACAAAGACTGGTAGAAGACATTACTAAAGTTTGTGGAGAACAAGTAGATGAAATCGCTTTTATAATAGGCGATTTTGGTTTGCAGGTAGAACAAGACCTAAAAAACATAGCACAAAGCTTGGGTGCAAAAGGCAGTATCTACCATCAAGAAGAGGCACTTGGCACCGCACATGCAATTCTTTGCGCTAAGGAATCACTTGAAGGAAATGTAGTGGTAGCATTTGCCGACACACTTTTTAAAGCAGACTTTACTTTAGACACCGATGTTGATGGCATTATTTGGGTAAGCCAAATAGAAGACCCAAGTGCCTTTGGAGTGGTAAAATTAGACAGCGAAAATGTAATTACTGATTTTGTAGAAAAACCAACAGAATTTGTTTCAGACCTTGCAATCATTGGCATTTACTTTTTCAAAGATGGAGAAAACCTTTGCAAAGAATTACAATACCTGACAGACAACAACATCATGGATAAAGGCGAATATCAATTGACCAACGCTCTTGAGAACATGAAAAATAAGAATTTAAAATTTAAAACTGGCAAAGTTGTTGAGTGGCTTGACTGCGGAAATAAAAATGCTACAGTCTATTCCAATCAAAGAGTTTTGGAATTTGAAAAAAATCAAGATTTAATTGATGAATCGGTAGAAATTATAAACAGTGTAATAATACCACCAACAAGGATATTAGCGGGTGCTAAAATTACCAATTCGATAATAGGTCCCCATGTAACCATAGGGCAAAATACTACAATTATTGATAGCAACATTTCCAACACGATCATTCAAAATGAAACCAGTATTTCTGGCCTATCTTGTAAAGATAGTATGATTGGAAATAAAGTAAAATATAATGTAAAATCAAAAGACCTTAGTGTTGGTGATTTTAATGAAATAAGCGCATAATTTGACTCGATATAGTTACATATTTTTATTTGGTTTATTACTTTTTCAGACAAGTTGTAAGATAAAAAAGGGTGCCACCACTACTAAATCGAAAGGAATTTCTCCAACAGAACTAAAAGCTCAGATAATAAAAGCTTCAACAGAGAAAGTCCTCACGAATTATGACGAAGCGCAAAAAATGTACTTAGACATTTTAGAGCAAGATCCTAGTGTGGCTGTTGCACATTTTGAACTATCTGAAATATTTGAAATAAAAAGAGATGCAGACCAAGCGATATTGCATGCGCAAAAAGCGACATCCTTAGCACCGGAGAATGAGTGGTACAAATCTCATCTTGCTGCAATATATATGCAAACTTCACAATTTGAAAAAAGCGTAGAAGTTTACGACCAACTCATAAAAGAGTATCCCCACAAGATAGAATACTTATATATGAAAGCAGAAAATCTTTCGTACCTCAACCAAAAAGTTGAAACGCTTGCTGTTTTAAATCAAATAGAAACCAAAATAGGAGTAACAGAGGAACTGGTATTACAAAAAAACAAATTGCATTACGAGCTAAACCAACCAGAAAAAGCTATTGAAAACCTTGAAAAGCTAATAGCAACCTACCCAAATGAGGTAAGATACTATGGGCTACTAGCAGAGGTATATGATAATGAAGGAGAGTCTGAAAAAGCACTGAAATACTACCAAAAGATTTTGGAGCTAGAGCCTACCAACGGTTACGTGCATTTATCGCTATATTCGTACTATAAATACCACGGACAACAAGAGCAATCTTATAAAGAACTGCAACTCGCATTTGAAAACAAAGAGGTAAGAATAGAAGACAAGACCCCAATTTTAAGTGATTATTTTATAAATTCTGAACACAACGCCAACATCCGAAAACAAGGATATGAACTAGTAGAAATTACAAAAAAAACACATCCCGAAGCAGCTAGTATATATGCCATATCCGCGGACTTCTACGCTAGAGATTACAAAGATAAAGAGGCTATGGAAATGCTCGAAAAAGCGGTTTCTCTTGATGGCACAAATTATAATCTTTGGTACCAACTTATGATGGCTGAATTGGTAAACAAAGCATATGAAAAGTTAGCCAATTCTAGTTTGACCGCTATAGATTTATTTCCAAATCAATCGACCTTTTATTATTTTAATGGTATAGCAAATTTGCAATTAAAAAATTATCAAGAAGCGGTTGACCAATTTGAAATAGGAAAAGATTTTGTTATCGATAACCCACAACTAAAATTAGAATTTCACCAGTACCTGGGGGATGCTTATCACAGCTTAGGTGATGATGTGAATTCAGGATTAAACTACGATGAAGCTTTGCTGCTAGACCCCAACAATGTTTATGTTTTAAATAATTACAGTTATTATTTATCCTTACAAAAAAAGAAGCTTGACAAAGCTGAGCAAATGTGCATTCGGGTAAATGAATTATCGCCAAATGTTTCTACCTACCAAGACACCTACGGCTGGGTTCTTTTTCAAGCTAAAAAATATGAAAAGGCTGTTATTTGGCTCAAAAAAGCAGTTGAAAATGGAGGCTTAGAAATAGGAGAAGTATTGGAGCATTATGGCGATGCTTTGTATAAAACAGGAAAAACATCAGAAGCTTTGAATTATTGGAACAAAGCAAAAATAAAAGGAGGCACATCTAACCAGCTAGATTCTAAAATTAAAAACAAAGCAATACTCGATTAAATTGAATAATAAAACTCAAAATATCAATTCGTTGCTCAGTTACATAACTCTTATTGTACTGGTTATATTCATGTCTTCGAGCTGCAAATCCAAAAGAAATAAAGAAGGACATACAAAGCTAAAAAACAAATCGCCAAAAGAATTAGTAGAATGCCTCATAAATAATGAAACGAAAGCGAATTGGCTCACCTCAAAAGCAAGCATAAAAATTGGCTTTAGAGACGAAGAATATGCTCTTAAATCCAACCTTAGAATGCGAGTAGATAGCGCAACATGGATTAGTCTATCAAAAGTGACGGTACCCGCTATAAAGGCAGTTATCTCTCAAGATAGTGCCAAGCTTTTGTTAAGGTTGGGCAAGAAACAATATTATGTCAATGATTTTGAATCAATCAACGAAATGCTAAGAGCAGACTTAGATTACCATTTATTAGAGAACTTTTTTTTAGGAAACCCCATTGCATTTGCCCCTGATGAAGATTACAAATCTACAATAGACGGTCAGTTTTATTTATTGAGTACTCAAAAATCTAAACGAATAGAGCGAATGCTAGAAAAAGGAAAAACAGGAAAAAGCCCTCTACTTTACCGCTGTTGGATAGACCCTACGTATTGCAAAGCAACCAAAATAATGGTTGACCTTATTGAAAAACGAACATCTTTAGAGGTTAACTACTCCAACTTTGAAGAAATCGATGGACAAATATTTCCAATGAAAGCCAGCATGAAAGCGACCTCTCCAACGGACACTATCTGGATGGAAATGGATTACTCTACTGTAACCCTAAATGTGCCAGCCAAAATATCATTTAAGATTCCAAGTAGCTACAAACCCCTAATCATACCAATTGGCGATGAGTAAAGTTTTATTTATCATAGTTCTATTTGGTCTTTCAGTGTTGCTTCCTACATTTGGACAGACATCAAACAAGCTCAAAAAACAAGAAAAAGAACTTAAAAATAAGATAGCCAACACCAAGAATCTAATAAAGATGACCAAAGCATCTGAACAGATAACGATAGCTGAATTGGCTATTATTAATCATCAAATAGCATATAGAGAAGAGCTAGTGCACAACATCAATTATCAAATGCGAAAACTTGATGATGAAATAGAGGACATAGAAGTACAAACGATACAAATAGAAAACAATCTAAAAGTACTCAAAGAAGAATATATAAAAATGCTACAATACGCATACAAGAATAGGAATACAGACTACGAATTGTTTTATATCTTTTCTGCCGAAAGCTATGCAGAAGGCTACCAAAGGATGAAGTATATAGAACAATACGCTACATACAGAACCAAGCAGGTGGCAAAAATAAAAGCTACCAAAATTTTGCTCGAAGAAAAACTAGCATCTTTAGCAGCTATAAAAGAGGAAAAAGACATGTTGGCATCTGAACATAAAGAAGAAGCAGGAAATTTTCTTAAAGACAAGCAAGCGCAGCAATCCGCATTGATAAAACTAAAAGAAAACGAGCTAGAACTCAAAAATGACTTAGCAAAACATGAAGCTAAAAAGAAGAAAATTGCAGGAAAAATTAAAGCAGCATTACTAGCTGAAATAAAAAAAGAAGCCGCTAAAAACAAAGGGAAAGTTGGTTTTGAAATGGCTCCAGAAGCGGTAGCGTTATCAAAAAACTTTACTGCTAATAAAGGGAAACTTCCATGGCCTGTGACCAAAGGAGCTATCACCGAAAAATACGGAACGCACGCACATGCGACATTAGCAGGTGTAAAAATTGACAATCAAGGTATAGACATTACAACGACATTGGGAGCAGACGTACGTACCGTATTCTCAGGTAAAGTAAGCAGCGTTTTTACCATTCCGGGCGCTGGCAAAGTAGTAATGATTAGTCATGGAAACTATCGCACTGTGTATTCCAACCTACAAGAAGTGTATGTATCTAAAGGAGAAAAAGTATCTACCAAATCTAAAGTTGGTAAATTATTACCTGCTGAAAATGGAAAAGTCTCAGTAGCTCATCTGGAAATATGGAAAATCTCATCAACATCGACTAAAACAGAAAACCCTTCTCTGTGGATTTTTAAGTAGCGCTCTAATCAATCTAAATAAACACGCACTACCCTGCTGGAAATCGAAGCCATCACTTCATAAACAATGGTATTCATTTCTTTTGCCAGTTCAGTAAGCGGTCTGTTTTTTCCAAAAATTTCTACCGCATCCCCTTCTTTAGCAGGAACATCTGTAAGATCGACCATAATCATATCCATACATACAGTGCCAAAAACTGGCGCCAACTCTCCGTTGATCCATATATGCCCCACACCTTTACTGAGCGACCTAGAAAAACCATCTGCATACCCTATCGGAATCACTCCAATAATACTATCTCTAAGAGCATATTGCCCACGGTTATAACCAACAGAATCTCCTTTTTTCACTTTTTTAATCTGAGAGATTATGGAAGTCAACTGTCCCACAGGAGCTAGATTTTTAAGAGATGAAGACTCTCCAAACATACCCAAACCTAGACGCACCATGTCGAGTTGGGCATAAGTAAATCGCTCTACCCCAGCAGAGTTTAATATATGCTTAATACAATTATATCCCACCCCCGTTTCTATCTTATGCGCTTCATATTGAAATTTTTGGATTTGCTTATTGGTAAACATATCCTCTCTTGGCATATCACTGGCAGCGAGATGCGAAAATATAGACATTATTCTAATTTCTGGTTGAGCTGTTATGGTAGATATTAACTCCTCAATTTCATTGGAAACAAAACCGAGACGGTTCATTCCTGTATCTAATTTGACATGTATAGGATAAGCTTTTAGGCCTCTATCAATTAATGCTCTAATAAAACGATCTAATTGCTTGAAGCTAAAAATAGAGGGTTCTAATTTGTGAGAGATTATTTTATCAAAAGCACCTTCTTCAGAGTTCATAACTACAATGGGCAAACTGATGTTTTCTTCACGAAGTGCTTCCCCTTCATCTGCATAGGCTACTCCAAGGTAGTTGACCCCACTAGCTGCCAATGTCTTTCCAATCTGAACACTACCAGAACCATAGCCATAAGCTTTTACCATTCCCAAAATCATTGTTTTTGGATGCAGCATATGTTTATAGGTTGTAATATTATCTTTTAGAGCCCCTAGATTTACCGTTAGTTGAGTGTCATGATTTTTTCGTTCAAACAAACGACCTATTCGTTCAAATTCAAAGGTACGAGCTCCTTTTATATAAATAATACTATTCTCAATCGGGTTTTCTTTTAAATACGAAAGCAATTCTGCGGTGGTTTCAAAAAAATATCCTTTCTGAAATAGATGTTTATGTGCTGTATGAGCTTTTCCAACACCAAAAAACTGAGTAATGTTTCGTGAAGAAATCAAATTGGAAACCTCTGCATAAAGAACATCTGGCTTTGCTTTATCTTGCTGTATATCAGATAAAATAACAACTCTACTACTTCTGTCATCATTTTTTGAAATATGATTCAAGCCTATCTTGAGAGAGATCAAATCACTACTATAACTGTCGTCAATGATAATATTATTGTGCTGTCCTTGTCTAGATTCTAGGCGCAACGCTAAGGAAGGCAAAGAAAGAGAGGCGTTACAAATCAATTCCTGATTCACTCCTAATCGGAGCATAAAACCTATTATAGTGATTGCATTTTGAATAGAGGCTTCATCAATGAAGGGAATCGTCACCTCGAATGCTCCTTGCTTTTGTTTAATAACTAGAGTAGTTTGCCCATTTTTAGAATTAAATTCAGTACATACTAAATTATTTCGTTCGTAGGAATACCACCAATCTGCGTGAGTAAATAGTTTTATTTTTTCAGTTTTTAAATGCTCCCTGGATTCAAAATTTTCAGAATGGGCACTCCCCAATTGCGTAAGAATTCCGTAAGTAGGCTGAATCATTTGGGCGAGTTTCTCCATTTCGTTAGGATGGGATATTCCAGCTTCAAAAACAGCAAGTGAATGCTGGTTAGTTATTTGCAAAATAGACAACGCCACTCCAACCTGAGAATTGTAACTTTTTGGGCTGCGCACGATATTGTATTTATGCCTTAAATAGTAATACAACCATTCTTTAACAATGGTTTTCCCATTGCTTCCCGTAATAGCTATGATTGGAATATCAAACTGTTGTCTGTGAAAGGCAGCTATTTGCTGAAAAGCAAGCACCGTATCGGTAACGACTATAAAAAAAGCTTCAGGATAATCAGCAGCATCAAAACGTTCAGAAACTAAAAAGCCCCTGCATCCTTTTTCGTAAAGTGAACGAACATAAAGATGTCCATTATTTTGATTACCAACTATAGCAACAAAGAGTGTGTCGGAATCGTTAAAATAATTGCGACTGTCAATTATTATATTCTGAACCGTAAAGTCATTTCCTTTATTAGACACAAACGTACCCTTGGTTACTTTGGTCAATTCAGTTATAGGATACGATAAATTCATGAAGTAGCCGTATTGAAACACCTTCTGCAAAGTGGCTCGTATTCTTCTGTTTCTCCAAGCAGTACAACAGATTCTTCATCAGTTTTTCGATGAGAAAACTGAGCCAAATCTCCACAGTGCATACATATAGCATGAACCTTGGTTACAAATTCTGCTTTTGCCATAAGTGCTGGGATAGGACCAAAGGGGTTACCTTTAAAATCTGTATCCAATCCTGCTACGATTACTCGAATACCGTTATTGGCTAATTGTTCACATACGCTCGACAAACCATCGTCAAAAAACTGTGCCTCATCAATACCAACTACCTCCACATCGTTGGCTAGTAATAAAATATTCGCAGATGCGGGCACTGGGGTAGAACGAATCGCATTGCCCTCATGACTTACCACATCTTCTTCAGAGTAGCGAACATCAATAGCCGGCTTGAATATCTCGCATTTCTGCTTTGCAAATTCCGCTCTTTTCATTCTACGGATAAGTTCTTCGGTCTTTCCCGAAAACATAGATCCGCACACGACTTCAATCCATCCTTTTTTACCTCGTTTATCTCCTTTTCTTTCTAAAAACACCTTGTTGTAAATTCTTTGAAGCCAAAGTAAGTTAATTATAGATTTTGGCAAAGAGGTGTTGAAAAATAGCTGTATATTTATTCAAATTTTGAAAAAAAAAGGAGACTTTTGTATTCTTGTATTACACTTATGAAACATTTTATAGAAAAATACAAGTTTCCAATATGAATAAAACAATATGAATTCTGAATATAAAAACTTAAACGCATTGCTTCAAGAACTTTATAAAGGAGTGCAAACATTGGCATCTGGTCAACTATCATTAGAAGAACTAGACGCTCTTCTGCACTATTCTCGAGAGTTTCATGAGAGAATTGCTATTCTACAATATCTCTCGGCACAACCAAAACAAGAGATTAAAAAAGAAGGTTCTAAAAAGAAAAAAGAGATTGAAGGTCTTAACTTTAGCTTTGATTTTGCAGAAGACACCGATAAACAATCAACCAATCAGACCAACCTACTGGATGCGATAGAAGACATTCCTGAAATAAAAGAAGTTTCCAATCAGGAAGTGCCAAATGAAGATAAAACTACTCTTTCTAAAGAAGACACAAATCCTCCTCCACCGACAAAACCAACAGTACAGAAAAACATCAGTACTATTGAAAATTCGGGATCTATTAACGACCAATTTTCTGAACAGGCAGAAAAAGAAACATTAGCAGAAAAACTAGGAAAGTCTCCGATTCCTAATTTAATAGAAGCTATCGGACTCAATCAGAAGTTTTTGTTTATGAACGATCTTTTTGAGGGAGAAAATAACTTATATAAAGAAGCAATTAACAACCTCAATAATTTTCCTAATTTCATAGCTGCCGATGAGTATTTAAACACTTTAAAATCTCGCCACAATTGGGACACCACACACGAGACCACAAAGAAATTTGAAGAACTGATAGTAAGAAGATACAGTTAACCACTTAAAAACATAAACAGATGCTCAAAACACAATCCATAATAATCGCACTCCTATCCTTACTGGTACTATCTAGCAATCTAATGGCGCAAGATAAAATACAACTAATGAGTGGCAAAGTTTTGCGAGGCAAAGTAGTCAAAGAGCACGAAAACTATTTAGACTTTTCTTATTACAAAAACAAAGGAAAGCAAAAACAAATTGAATTAACTAAAATTCGTGTTTTCTCTATCACAGATTCAAAAGGAAGCGAATCTATTCTATACAAAAGAGACTCCACAATGGGCGGCTATTTTAGCCAAAATGAAATGAAGATGTTCATATACGGACAAAGAGATTCTTACAACAGCTACCAAACAAAACCACTATTTATAGCCAGCTTTATGTTGGGCTATGGCTCGGTACTTTTTGACACCTACAATGCCGATAATGGTGGTATGTTTACCGGATCACCGACTATAGCACCTATTATAATGCCCCTGGTAATCACGATGGGGAGTGGACTATTGAAATCAAAGATAAAAAGAGAGTATGTTTCGGATATTACCTACCTAAACAATGAATTCTATATTGAAGGTTTTCAGAAAGTTTCAAAAGCAAGACGTCTTAAAAGCTCATTTTTAGGAAGTGTGATTGGTGTAGCTGCTGGGTTTGCAACCTATTACGCAATAAAGTAATTATGAAAAGGGAAGTAGCCAATACTCCCAAAACTTTTTGGACGAGTAGCATCTACTGGATTGTTTACACTAATATTTGGGTATCGCTGTCAGTATTTTGCTTCACCTCTTTCACTTTTCTTTTCTTTGATATAGACTACTCAATACGCTACACTACTCTAACTGGAGTAACCACATTGTTTGCTTACAATTTTCAAAGGCTACTTAAAATACCCGACTATAATGAGCATAAATCAGATAGACATAAATGGATTGAAAACCATAGAAATACGATTCTTTTATTAACCATTATTAGTGCTCTCGTTTCTTTGCCTTTAGTCTTCCTTTTATTAACTTTAAAAATAATTTTTTACAGTACTCCTTTCTTACTTTTTGTTCTTTTATACGCCTTCTCATCTACAAAAGTAAAAGCCCTACGAGAACTACCTTTTACAAAAAATATAATCATATCTATAGTTTGGACTTGGGTAATAGCAATGCTACCATTTTTAATTTATAAGGTTGCCCCCACATTTCAACAATATATTTATATAGGTCTTGTCTTCTTATTCGTGTTTGCTCTATGTATTCCCTTTGACATACGAGACGTAAAGCTCGACAAGGGAAAAGTAAAAACCTTTGCTACACAATTCGGAATTCACAAAGCTAAAACGATTAGTCAATTTCTGCTACTAATAGTAGGTCTTGTAGCATTTAAATTCGACATAGATGAAATACTCTACACTAGTCTGCTTTCTTTTGTAGCAGTTAGGAAAACCTCTGCTGCATCTTCTGAGATATACTTCACAGGTATAATTGATGGTTTGTTTATATTAATCTTTTTATTTTATTGGGTAGTTTAGCTGCATCTACAAAATTTGGCAAGGGTTTTACATTACATCCTTTAATGCTATACCATTAACAGATGTAAAACAGTCCAAACTAAATTAGAATTGTTTTTACGAGTTTTACCCAAATATTATAATTTCAAAAAACAGCTTAAATCATCTACGTCTGATTAGTTCATTTTAAGCAGATTTGTCTATTTCTTACCAAACTCTACCTTGAATACTCTATACGAAAATTTTCAGCCACAGCCTCATCGTATGCCCGAAGATTCTTAGCCTTCTTTACACGCTTAATTACTTTACTCGAATTCTCGAAAGTAGCAGCAAAATATTCCCAGAAATGAAACATCTTCATTATTATATGCTTCGCTCCTGAAAGCGCCTCAATATATTCCTGATATAATACATCATGAAATTTACTCAAAACCTTCACTCTATCCAAAGGATAAACTTCTGAATTTTGCTTTATCATTTGTGGCAAAAAAGGATCCATCAAAATACCTCTTCCAATCATCCAATGATCTATTGAAGGATATCGCTCCACCATCTGATTAAACCTAGAAACAGTAGTTATATCCCCATTATAATACAACTTATGCTTTGTTTGATCCAAACACTTCTGAAAAGAATCTAAATCCACCCCTCCTTTATACAACTGCTTACCAATTCTAGCGTGAATAGCTATATTTTTTAGCGGATATTTATCTAAGATGGGCAACGTATCTAATATTTCCAATGGATTATCATACCCCATTCTCATTTTCATTGAAACCTTAATATCAGACTTTGAATGCACTTCATTTAGAATAGCATCAATTTTAGAAAAATCACTAATCAGACCAGAGCCCATACCACGCTTTGTAACCATAGGATATGGACATCCCAAATTCCAATTCAACTCATCATAACCCAATTCCTGCACATAATTTACCACAAAAAGAAACTCCTCTGCACTATTAGTCATTATCTGTGGAATAACCTCAATACCTTGATTATTCTTAGGTGATAAATCTCGTTGATACGACTTCTTAATCTCCATCTTACCATTCAACCGAATATACGGTGCATAATAGGTGTCAATACCTCCAAAATATTTATGAAAAGCATTTCGAAAGCGAAAATCCGTAAAACCCTGCAAGGGCGATGACAACAATGTGTGCTTCATAAAAACAAAACTTATATCAACCTAAAATAACCCCCCAAAAATACACTATTTTCTAATGCACAAAAAAACAATCTAACGGTCAAACCCATTAAAAAAACGCACGAAGCTGCATTCCTCCAGTATGAATAGCATCAGCGGTATTACTCTTCCTTCCTGAATAGGTAATTGTAAGTTGTAAATTATTAGCAAAAGTCCGTTGGTAACCAGCATTCCAAGTTAAATTTCCCCCTTCCTGAAGCGACTCCAACATTTCATAACCTACAGCACTGCCATTCCCTCCTTGACCTTCACCATTATAAACCATCGACAAATATTTAATAGCGGCTGTGAGCGATCCTTTTTTCAACTTATTGTACTTCACATTAACACCTACCTCAGAAATATACGCTTGCAAATCTTGCAAACTTGGATTATTCTTTTTTTCACGATAGCCTCCTTCTAAACTAACCCTAAACAATGTGCTTGGTTGATACCTAATGGTAGCATCCGATGCAACGATATCTAAATCATAATTCCTTCCGGAAGTGTAGTCCGAATTACTTTTTTTACGCTCCACCTTCACTCCATTCAACAACGTTAATTTTCGAGAAATATTTAACCTAAACTTTAGTTCATTACTTTCTTTTATTCGTTGATCAAAGCCAGACAAAAGCAACACTTTATTATTTAACGAAATATAAGTATGCTCCAAACCAAACTTAGAATTAGACCTATTAAAAAAGGTAGAATGTCTTATAGAATTATTCAATGACTGTAATTCATCCTCTGTTATAGACTTTTCAAAAGGATTGAGACTCTTAGCCAAATCATCAACAGTTGTTTTACGCTGAGAACGATAGGTTGTTTGTGTATTAAACCTTCGAACGAAACGCCCTGCCTTTGATTTCTTACCTACAAAGTTTTTGAAATTAACAGAAAACACCTCACTAAATTGATTGCTAAACACTTGCACATAATTACTAGATGGTATATTCACCCTTAGATATATAGCCTGATCTGGATATTCGGCAATTTCAAATTCATTAAGATCCTTTACTCCATCACCATTATAATCATTCCAAACATAAACCCCCTGACCAGCAGGAACAGCGATATAGGAAAACTCTTTCCGCAACTCTAAACCACTTCCTACTTCGTAAAACATAGTAGAAGAAATGCCACCTTTAAGAAAACGAGATCGATATTCTAACCTATTTAATACCCCTCTTTCAGGTTTTGCCGTAGTCAATAAGGAATCATTTATATGTAAAATACGCATAGAACTACGCAGGACAATTACTTGTTTTGGATTTCTAACCAAACTGAATTGCACACCCGGATTAACGGCTCTTGTAGCGTTTTGTAAAGCAAATACATCCAACCGTTTATCTATTCGTTCTCTATAAAATATCTTAAACCGATTCTTGGTACTATCACTATTTTGAACATAAAACTGAAAATCATAAAAAGCATACGAAGACAACAATGCACTATCTCCAATGGCTCTTATATTTTGTTCCAACTCATCTTTATACCCCAACTCAAACCATTTTATAGTTTTGGATACAATCGTCTTATGCCTATAAAACGATGTTTGCTGCTCGGCTGAACTAATCAAAAAACTACCCTGATAATCAACATTTAAGAGCTTGTTTACTTGTAACTTCAAGTCATTCTTGACACCTCGATAACTCCGATCTTGCAAGATAGAATTGACACCGTATAGTAATCGAAATTGATCTTTATTTTTCAACTCAAATGATAATTTACCTAAATATTTATCACCTTCGGGCAGATTCTGGATATTCCAATCTCTAGAGAACGTTACATCACGAAAGCGCTCAATTCTTTGAAAGTTTTTACTTGTAGTTTCGAGATTCAAATCACTGGTCAACACCCAATTCTTCTTTAATTTATGTTTACTATTCAATAAAAATTTAAAAGCAACACCTTCATTGTCATAAACGTCCTTCCTCGAAAAAGTATTGGCATCAAAATTAGAATACGCCACTTCCACTCCTGTCTTCCAATACTTTCCAAGCGGCTTTAAAAAACCAGCAGATACCATTTGTCGTTTTTTTGGTGCAGACAAAATTCTAACTGGTAAAAACCGTCCTTTCCTAACAACAACACCTCCCACAGTATCTGGTGCCACCCAACTAAACACTTTGCCAAAGGCTGAAAAATCAGACTGAACATAATCGCCATTACCCATTCCAAAATCAGTAAAAACAACACCAAAAGACACCACACTATCAGAAGAAGTATATTCCAACACCACATACCCAAGCGAATCTTTTTGCACATATCTATTCGTATTAAGCCCCTCTGTCAAACTATCCAAACTCGGAACTAACGCCTGAAAAGGATCATCTCCTGCATTCGAAAGAACGACTTTATCGTTGATACTCAACTGCTGCTGCAAAGATTGATTTTTGGCATCCTGCTCCGAATACACATTAAAAAACACCTCCCAATCACTTAACTTCAGCTCAGTAGAAGAAGCTACAACGCTTCTAGCGTAACTCTTATCTGAGTATTGAAACTCAACAACAATTCTTTTATCCTTAGTAATCAATCGATTGGCAGTAAAGGATATTTCGGCAGTATTATAATCTATCGTATAATCGTGGTTTTGTCCTCGAGTCAGCAACTGCCCATCAATATAAACCAACTCCGTACCACTCAACACAACAACAAACTGCTCATTATTAGCTCCCACCAACTTATAAGGTCCCTGATTATTTTCAATGCCCTGAATTCTATTTTGAGCAAATTTACCTTTAGAGACAGCTACACTTGCCGTTGTTTTAAAAGCGCTAGAATCCAATTTAGGAAAGTTATCTGTTCCAAAAAATGCAACAGATGCCCCCTGAGCTTTTTTATTATAATTTAAAAAATACCCCTTCGGTTTTTTCATCCAAAAATCTCCTGCAGTTAACTTCCATTTGTCAGCAAAAAGTTGAATATAAACCTGATCAAAATCCTGAAGTTGCTGTGTGTTTCCTTGTGGTTGAATAGGAATATTATCATCCGTAATAGAAGCTAAAATTCTTACTTCATCAGAAATCTTACCGGATAATTGGAGATTAAGACTAGAGTTGATAGACATATTTTGATTATTACCAAACATCACCCCTCTACTTATACTTCCACTTTTATGCAAACCCGATGAATAAAACAAGTCTGACTTGACCGAATTACTTGAAAATCTAAAAGGAGCATAACCAAGTGTATCAGACACGTGCAACAAATTGGTATCTTTATTGAAAAACACCTTTGACAAATCTAGTGACAATGTACGGTATTGCATCTCTAACCGCACGGGTAAAACACCCTTCCAAGTCAATTCTGATTTAATAAAATCCACCTCAAATAGAGTCGAATCTTTCAACGGTTTACCTTTCCAACTCAGGAGAAATCCCTCCGGTAAAGTGCTCAACGTATCAAAATCAAAAACAGCTAAAGAGTCAAGATTTACCACCTTAAAATGTAGGTTCGACTTTTTTTGCGCACTCACAAAAAAGAGGCACAATAAAAAACAAAAAACAAGTATCGTTTTAGAAGATTTCAATAATTCACTATAAAATTCAAAATTACAATTCCAAAGAAGTAATAAGCACAAAAAGTTAAACTAAATAAACGCAAAGGTTAATTTCACCTCTTAATAACGAAAATTAACACTTTTATTACGCTTTGCAAGCCTTAAATTATAGCTTAATCAAAAAATATTTTATCTTCGCATGAATCTAGCAGAACGTAAAACAAATTTTATGAAGTTGAGAAATATATTAGGTATTGTATTTTTAAGTTTAATGATACTTTCCTCATGTGGTGGAGAAAGCGTCAACAACACAAACAATGGTAAGGATAAGCTAAAAGAAGCCGAAGGATATTACCAAGATGGAGACAAGAAATATAAAATATTTTATGGTGGCATTTTTAGAATTAATGAGACCTCAAATTTTAAAAACCTTTTTCCGCATGCTATTATCGATGCAGTTTCTACAAGAATCGCACAACAAGTATATGAAGGACTATACAAATTCAATCAATTAACATTAGAACCTGAATTATGTCTTGCAGAATCTGTAACTCCAAATGAAGACGCTACTATATGGACTATCAAAGTGAAAAAAGGTGTTTATTTCCAAGATAATGCCTGCTTTAAAGATGGGAAAGGTAGAGAAATGACAGCAAAAGATATTAAATATTGTTTTGATATGTTGTGTGAATCTAGATCAGACAATACAAATTACGGAATGCTAACACAAGTAGTAGAGGGAGCTAGAGCGTATTATGACCAAACGAAGTCCGGCAATAAACCAACAGAAGGAGTGTCTGGAATCGAATTAATAGATGATCATACAATACGCATTACCCTGAACCATTCTTACGCTGGATTTGTTACAACTTTGGCACATTATGCCACTTGGATATTTCCAAAAGAGGCTTATGACATGTATGGTTCTGATATGAAATTAAACCTAGTAGGAACAGGTCCTTTTTATGTTGACAAGATAGATCAAGGTACTCAAGTGAGATTGAAAAAAAATTCAAATTATTGGGACACAGACAAAAACGGTAATAAACTTCCGTATTTAGACATCATCAAAATCACATTTACTAAAGATAAAAAATCAGAGCTCGCTAATTTCAGAAAAAACAACCTAGACATGGTTTGGAAACTGCCTGTAGATGAAATGGAATCTGTACTTGTAGGTATTGACCAAGCGGCAGCTGGAGGAAATCCTGAATTTAAATACCAACAAATAAACGGACTAGTTACAGACTACTACGCATTCAATGCCGACTCTAAAGTATTTGCTGATAAGAACGTGAGAATAGCATTTAATCTGGCTGTAGATAAAGAATCATTAATAAAATACACCATGAAAGGTGAAGGAGATGCAGCAATTCACGGACTAGTTCCTAATATGCCATTATACGACAACTCAGACATTGTAGGCTTCTCTTTTGACCCCGATCAAGCTAAGCGATTAATGGCTGAAGCCGGATACCCTGGTGGCAAAGGTTTTCCTAAATTAACTTTATATCTTAACGAGGGAGGAAACACAAATACTATTATTGCTAATGCAATATACAACAACCTTAAAGACAACATAGGTGTAGAAATAAATATAGAACCCCTTCCTAATGATATTTTGATTGAACGCATGTCAACAGGTCAGACGGACTTTACGAGAACAGGTTGGGTAGCTGATATACCAACCCCCGGAGATTTTTTAAAGACGTTCTACGGAAAAGATGTCCCTACGGATCCAAAGGCGAAATCGTTACCTAATATATCTCGTTATAAAAACCCTATTTATGATGACTATTTTGAAAAAGCTATGTCTTCAACGGACAACGCTAGACGGTTAGATTTCTTTAAAAAATGTGACCGTATTTTAATAGAAGACGCTGCATTTTTACCACTATTCCATCATCAATACATAAGATTAATTCAAAACAATGTAGTAGGATTCCCGATAAACGCAATGGAATATAGAGACCTATCTAGAGTATTTAAAACTAAAGAATAAGTAAACCTTTCTAATTAACCTTAAACAACAAACAATGAAAAACATAATACTTTTAGCTTTTGCTATTTCTTTTTTATTTTCGTGTGTACCAGCACGTAAGTATGAAGAACTTGAAAACAAACAAAAAACGTGCGCTGAAGAATTAGAAGCTCTAAAAGCTAAATCTACAGATTTGGAGACTACAAACAACGAGCTTAAATCTGGTTTAGAAAAAATGAAAACAGATGTAATTCGTCTAAAGGGAGATACTACTTTGCTTGGGAAATCTTTAAGAATGAAAGAACAGCAATATGATAAGATAAATGATTTGAATATGCGTATCCAAGATCAACTAACAATGCTTCAAAAAGGTAGTGCACTTGAGAATCAAAAGCTAATGAATGATTTGAATGCAACAAAATTAGAACTACAAAAGAAAGAAGATGAATTGGGTAAATTAGCAAAAGAACTAAGTACCCTTGAAACAGAATTAAAAGCCCTAGAAACAGAATTGAATAATAAAAAAGCTTCATTAGACGCTTTGTCTGCTGAACTCACAAAAAGAGAAGAAAGAGTAAACGAACTAGAAGCAATCATCGCAAAAAAAGACGCAACTGTAAACGCACTGAAAGATAAAGTAGCACAGGCATTATTAGGATTTAAAGACAAAGGTCTTACTGTTGAACAAAAAAACGGAAAAGTATATATCAGCATGGAAGCAAAATTGCTTTTCCCATCGGGTAGTACTAAGATAGATCCTGAAGGAAAAAAAGCATTGATTGACTTAGCCACAGTTTTACAAGATCAAAAAGATTTAGAGGTACTCGTTGAAGGACATACAGACTCTGACGCTTTAAAATCTTCCTCTCATCCGAAAGACAATTGGGAACTAAGTGTTCTACGAGCTACAAGTGTGGTGAAATTAATGCTAGACAACAGTACGATAGACCCTACAACAATTACAGCAGCTGGAAGGGGAGAATTTCTACCAGTGGACATAAACGACAAGTCAAAAAACAGAAGAATCGAAGTGATACTTATTCCAAACTTAGATGAATTGTTTGACATTATTTCTAACGAATAAGACGCAACAAACTATAAATCTTAAAGCTGTACGTAAAAGTGCAGCTTTTTTTATGGGCACCTCTAAAATTTGAATCCAATCATACAGACATCATCTACCTGTTCGACATCCCCCTTCCATTGTTTAAAGGTGTCTTCAATGATGGCATCTTGTTCGTTCATATTCAGATGATGGATTTCAAGAAGCAACTTTTTTAAGGGTCTGTACTTAAACTTTTTTCCTTTTACCCCTCCAAACTGATCTGCATAACCATCTGTAAAAAGATAGAAAATATCGCCCTTT
>CAMZLL010000047.1 GCA_947311505.1 uncultured Cryomorphaceae bacterium | reverse complement strand
CTTATAGTTTATATCATACTATAAAATAAAAAAATATTTTATTAAATAAAAACAAAAAACAATGAACGAAAGAACTCTCGCTAACAAACTAAGAATCGCTATCATCGAAGAAGTTACTAAGATAGATCTTCCTTCATTTCTTTTTATACAAATAGATAAAAGTCTCTTAGAGATGAATTATTTCAAGTTATCAAACCTGTATAATAACCTAGAAACATACACACTCTATCTCGATGAAATAGAGGCAAACTATCATGACTTTATAAAAAGACATAATCCTATCATGAAACAAGAAAGAGAAAAAAATCTTCAATATGATAGATTTATGACAGACACTCTTTCAAATGAATGATATGAACTCTTTTTTAACAAAAGACAACTAATAAAACTAGAAAGTATGTTTAGCGTAAATTGTATTCTTCGCATGAAAGAATTTATAAATAGAAGAATTCTTCAACATAAAAATAAAAAGATAAGAATTAAAGAGGTTCAAAAAAGATATACATAATTTTATATTATAAATAAAAGCATGGAAGAAAAATCTCCTTATCAGCTCAGCGTCACAAAATGTTTAGAGCTTTTTTTAAGTACAAAAAAATGAATAAATACAGAACAAATCAAAAAATCTCGTAAAGAATATGGAGAAAATAAACTTCCTAATGGAGCTCAAAAAAAATGGTGGATGACAATACTTCGTCAAATTAAAGATCCTTTAATGATTATTCTTGCAGTAAGTGCTTTTATCTCTGCATATCTTGGTGATACAAATACTGCACTTGTGCTTGCAGTAATTATATTATTCAATGTCGTGATATGATTTATACAAGAGTATAAGGCAGACCGTATTATGCAATCATTGAAGGGGCTCGTTCATCCTTTTGTAAATGTAATTAGAGAAGGGGTAGAAAAACAAATTGCAGTAGAAAATCTTGTTCCATGAGATATTGTCATCATTCAAGAATGAGACGCTATCCCAGCAGATCTCAGAATTATAGAATCAAAAGAACTAAAAACAAATGACTTTGCACTCACTGGTGAATCAAATCCTGCAAAAAAGTTTACTGAAACATTACATCACAAAACATGAATAGGAGATCAAAGTAATATGGCTTTTATGGGAACAGCTGTTGCTAGCGGTAGTGGAACATGATTAGTCGTTAGAACATGAGAAGACACCGTATTGTGACATATTGCCCAGTTAAGTAAAAGTACCACACAAGAAAACTCCCCACTCCAAAAAGAACTCCAAGATCTTTCTGAAAAAATAATGATCAATGTTCTTATTGTATGAGTACTCCTATTTATCATAGCGTTATGATTGCATCTTCCTCTGCAAGAAGCATTTTTGTTTGCTTTATGAATAGGAATGGCTTTGGTGCCACAAGGACTTCCTGCACAGATTACTGTAGCATTATCTCTAGCATCAAACAGACTTGCAAAACAACATGTGGTTGTTAAAAAACTATCTTCAGTAGAAACGCTAGGTTCTACTACTATGATATGTACCGATAAAACTGGAACTTTGACAAAAAATGAAATGACTGTACAACATATTTGGATGTGAGGAGATCAATATGAAGTTACAGGACTTTGATATCAACCACTTTGAACCATAACAGAACCAGACAACACACCGATTAGTAGCAAAAAGATAAAACAACGAAGATATTTTTTCATGACAGGAATATTGGCAAGTAGTGCTCATATCGCAAGACCTGATGAATATCATCATACACGATATACACTATGAGATCCTACAGAAGGTGCGCTTATTACTCTTTCTGAAAAAGCTGGATACAATAAAAATATTCTTAATAAAAATTATACAGAAGCAAAAGTATACCCTTTTGATTCAGTAAGAAAAATGATGTCTTCAATAAGAGTTGTCGATGGAAAATATATTCTCTTTATAAAAGGCGCAACTTCTAGTATCATCGAAGTTACTACAAAAATATTTGATTGAAACAATGCTAAAAAAATAACAAAAAAACAGCAATCAATGATAGTAGAACAAGACGAACTGCGAGCAGCAGAAGCGATGCGTAATTTATCATATGCTTATAAGGAAATAGATATTTCTCAATATCCTACAGATACATCGTGAAAACCTATTTTTCCAGATAATCCAGGAGAAATAGAAGACGAATTAATATTTTTGGGAATAGTATCTATGATAGATCCTCCTAGAAAAGAAGTAAAAGAAGCAATGAAAGCAGCACATACAGCAGGTATTGCAATAACAATTATTACATGAGATTTTGCGACTACAGCAAAAGCTATAGCACAAAAAGTAGGTCTTGATAGTGACGGAAAAGAAATAAAGATTATTACAGGAAAAGAACTCCGTGAAATGAGCGATAAAGAAGTATATGAAATATTTTGATGAGGACACGTAATATTTTCTCGTACTGCACCTGAAGATAAATTACGCATAGTGAGTATTTTAAAAGAACACTGAGAAATTATTGCCGTGACAGGAGATGGAATCAATGATGCTCCAGCACTCAAAAAAGCAGATATTGGTGTAGCTATGTGATTAACATGAACTGATGTTTCAAAAAATGCTGCAGACATGATACTACTTCAAGACAATTTTTCACATCTCGTAACAGCAATAAAAGAGTGAAGACTTATTTTTCAAAATATTAAAAAAACTATTCTCAGTTCACTTACTTCAAATGGCGGAGAATTATTTATAGTCCTTATTAGTCTCTTGTTTACGGGTATTTTTGATTTACCAATAGCTATTACTCCTTTACTTATCTTGATGATAGATCTTGTAGGAGAAATGGGTCCACTTACATCACTTACTCGAGATCCTGATGCGGGGAATGTCATGCATGAAAATCCAAGAAATATTCATGAGCATATCGTAAATAAGAACAGTGGTATAGATCTCGTGCGAGCTGGTTTTTTGATGTGATTAATTCCTTATCTTATGTTTCTTCTACATATATGGCTTACCAATGGTTCATTTTCAAGAACATGACTTACAGGCGAAGAATATGCTACCGCAGTAAGTGTTACTTATCTTACGATACTTTTTTGTCAGTATGCAAATATACTTTCTCGTCGTGATCAAAAGAAGGTATTTAACAAATATTTCAAATCAAACAAAAAACTTCTTTGGTCTATTATTATTTCACTAGTCCTTGTAGCATGTATTCTTTATATACCAAGCATAGGAAAAACCGTATGAGCAGGACCTCTTCGTCTTGCGGACTGGTGATTAGCAATTCTTTGATGAGCAATATATTTATGAATTAGAGAATGGCAAAAAAAAAGAAAATTGCGTATTTAATCTCTTCACAATTAAGCTAGCAAATATATGCTAGCTTTTTTATCACTTGAAAAAATAATAAAAAATGCTATATTTTATACATTATTTTAAACATATTAGGAATATGTTATTTTATCAATTTTATGAAAATTAATGATTAGTAACCAACAAATACTTGAGAAATACTCTTCAACTATATCAGAAGAGGTAAATGTGAAACATTTATCTCTCCTTTGAGATGATATTCAAGTAATAAAAACGTATGTACCACTAGGACAAAAACTTTCTGGAAAGTTCTGAAAAGATACAGGAAGAATTATCTGAGCGGCAAAACAGGGGAGTGTGGAAGAATTAGAGAATGGGCAGATAAAAGTTATCCAGTGAAATGATAGCTGGGTATTAGAAGGAGCAGATTATGAAATAAGATTTTCTTGACTAGATGAAAAAAAACAGACCGTAGAAGATGGAATCATAATAGACTTAGATCTCGAACTTACTAATGAACTCATAGCAGAGGGAATAGCTCGTGAAATTTCAAGATTTTTGAATCAAATGAGAAAAGATGCTAACTATAATGTGAGTGATAGAGTACAGTGTTTTTGGAAAACAGAAAGCAAAACACTAAGTACTGTCATGCATACTTTCAGTAAATTTTTAAGTACAGAAGCTCTATTAAGTAAAGTATTAGAATCTGATAACCAGTGAGATTTACAAAAAATATTTGAAAGTGAAGAAGGGGAAATAGTATTTAGTTTTAAAAAATAAATATGAAATTTTTAATACAAAGAGTTTCTTCAGCATCAGTTATTATAAATGCTAATAAAGAAAGAAGTATAGAAAACTGACTATTAATATCTGTATGAATAAATAAAGAAGATTATAATAACTATAAATTGAAAATAAACGGTTTTGTTCGTAAAATAGGAAACTTGAAATTTTTTGAAGATAATGTAGGTAAAATAAACAATTCACTTTCTGATCAAAAGGGAGAGCTTCTAATTATTTCTAACTTCACGCTCTATTGAAGAAATAAAAAATGAAGCAAGATAGACTTTTCTCAAGCTGCAGGGTTTATTGAAGCTAAAGAGATGTATGACTATCTCATATCATCACTAGAAACATCAAAAATCCCCTTCGAACAAGGAGAGTTTTGAGCATATATGCAAGTCAGCTCCGTAGTTGATGGGCCGGTTAATGTGGTGTTGGAGATGTAGATAAAATTTTATAAAATATCTAATTTTTTAAAATAGTGCAAAGCAACTAGTTAGATAGTTAGGAATAAGGGAATTTTATACACAATTTCAATACCCAAACTTTGACTTTCCTAAATATCTAAAATTATTTATATTTGGAGCTTTTGGTGATATTACAGAATATTTAATTTTTTTTTTATTTTTCTTTTTATTTTTCTTATATTCATCAATATCTGGTATCTTACTATCATATGAAAGTTTTGGTACTTTTTGATAAGTTAAATCATTTCATTTTTTAAATCCTATTCGTGAATTAGTAGATATATGCCCACTATATACTGCATTATGAAAGTTCGGTCAAGTAAAGTAAATATTATTTTTTGCTTTTAAAGAGTTGTTTTTTATTTCTAAACAATCTTCTATCTTAGGAAAGTTAGTAGTAGTTATTTCATATTCATTTGAATTAGATGCTGCAAGTCATATGTGTCTATGCCTTACTGTATCTGTATCATAGACATAATGAAGATATCTATTTTTATTAATTTCTTCATTAAACAAATCTAAAACAATATCACGTAAAACCTCTGCAGATCATTGTTTATTTGGCAAAAGAATGTCAGATAAATCAAATTCTTTTTTATCTGATCCTTCTCAAATAATATATAATGATTCACGTTGATATTTTTTATATAAAGCTTTTCCAATAGGTGTGGTATCATCTTTATATTTATATAACATTTTTCTCATATATTCTCCATGATCTATAAGAGAATATCTTGTTACATCTAAATAATCTTCTAGCGTAAAAAATGTTTTTTTTCTTAAAATATATTCAAGTATCTTTTGTTTTGAAAGATTTGCATGCATAGCATGTTCAGTTTCAGTAGCAACTACGTCAGATATTTCTTCATCTTTTTTTGGGGGAGAAATTTCTTGCATTTGTAGCTCAAAAATTCATCAATATATTTTTGCATCATTGTATCCATTATTTGATCATGTATTTCACTTTGTTTTATTTCATGTTTTAACGGTACACTCTACTCACTTTTCACTTAATCAATTTGCTATTGCACTTTCAGATTCAACTTTATTATCAAATACATTTTTTGTAGTAGTTTTTCGCTGATCTGGAAAATCTATATCTGGAAAAATTTCTTTATAGGTGTTAATTTTTCACACAATCTCGTAGATAATATTGATAAATAAATTTTGTTTATTTTTATTAGAAAGAGATTTTCAAGTAGTAGTATACATAACTCTAATTCCTAGTAAGTCTGAAAGTGTTGTTCTATCAGCAGATCTAGATATTTTTATAATAGCAGAAAACATATCTTTTACTCTAATATTTACAGAAAAAGAAACACCATATTTTTTTTCTATTTTACTTTTTTTCTTTTGTGAAACTAAATTTTCTTTACTTAATGTGTCTCATAGTTCTTTAACTTTGTTAAGGTAAGGAATTTGTTGTTGCAGGTATTCATCAGCTATTATTGTTTCTTGAAATCTTGCTCTAGACTTAGCCGTATTATTCTTCTTTGTTTTTTCCGACATAATATTTTCTCCAGCTTTATCATATGCTTTATTTAGTCGAGGTATATTTATTTTAGCTACTATTTTACGTATTTTATATTTTCGTTTTTTAGGTATTTCTTTGTATATATTTCATAGTCTTTTACTATTATAAACCTTTGCATCTAAAGAATATACTTCATCTCAACTATGCCTTCCTGCCATTAATAAAAAATCCATAATCATCGTTATTCACTCTATATTTAGAGAATTTGTTTTCTCATCAATATTCTCCTGAGAGAGAATATTATCTCACTTAAATACAGAATAAAATGAAAGATCATTTTCACTTTTTTCACTTCAATCTCCAAATACTTCATTTAGATGTAGAAGAGTTGATTTATTATATCTATCAACATTTCTAAGAAACAAGGTAATGAGGTGTTTTTTTCATTTTTCATTTAAAGAAAGTTTATTTTTTTCTATATCAAAATATTTCATTCTATCGTCTCATAGGACATTATAAATAACACCAAAAATATCATTATATCTATTTATATCTTCTGTAGAGTATTTTTTTTCTCAACTATCTTCTATATTATCTTCTAATTCACTAAAATCAAAAAATGGTCTTTTCCCAATATAAGCATGCCTTACTTTATCTTTTTTCTGTTCTTTAACTACTTCATTTTCTTTAACATTTAAAAAATCTTTTAACCTTTGAAATATTTCTTTTGCAGTGTTTTTATTGCTTCATTTAAAGATTTGCTCGATAAATGTATTTACATGCAGTAATTCTTTTTTCATATTGATATGTTTTGCATCATTTAACGTATGAATAGCTTCCCATCTAATAAAGAAATTCCCTTGTTGATCATAATCAATATACGGTCCATGAAAAGTATCATATAAACGTGTCCATCTTCCTATAAGGTAGTTATTTAAAGAACGTTGGAATTTATAGAGTTTATCCATTTTTTCATTATTTTTTAGGTGAGAAAGATTAAGTTTTCAGAAAACAAGATTTTCTTTTCAAGAAGCAACCTTGTTATATATAAAATTTTCTTTTTTTTTCGATTTTATAGTTTCTTCCGATTCTCTAATTTTTCACTCCATACTTTTTTATTAAATATCTAAAATAATGCTACGCAACTTGTATTGATTTTCACAAAACAAATAGTTTAATGGGTATATTTATAGACT
>CAMZLL010000046.1 GCA_947311505.1 uncultured Cryomorphaceae bacterium | reverse complement strand
TTTGATACTAGATCCATAGCAGGAATGCACGATGTTAAAGATGTTATTCATTGGGATCCTACTAAATATCTCAATATATACATTTGCAAAGGGGCTGCTGGTTTAGCAGGGCATGCTATTGTTCCTTCGGCAGCTGACACCATCCCGCAATGGGACGGCATCGTTATCGTACATAGTTCGGTAGGTTCTATTGGTACAGGAAGCCCCACGACTTCGGTAGTATTAACTCACGAAATTGGTCATTATTTAAATTTACAACATATGTGGGGAGGAAATAATGTACCTGGATATCCCTATTTGCCCGTAGCAGATGCAGGTAATTGCTCTTATGATGATGGCGTGACCGATACCCCCAACACGATTGGTTGGCAAACGTGTAACACTGCTTCTCAAAGTTGTGGGTCATTGGACAATATTCAAAACTTTATGGAATATGCCTATTGCCCTGCAATGTTTACATTAGGACAGAAACTGAGGATGCATGCCGCATTAAATGCTCCTATCGCTGGTAGAAACAATCTCTGGACGGCTACCAATCTTATCGAAACAGGTGTTAATAATCCTTCCGCTTTTTGCAAAACAGATTTTAACATTTCAAAAACATACGTTTGCTTAGGGGAATCTGTAAACTTTGCAGACCTATCCTATGATTCGGTTACTTATAGAAATTGGGTATTTGAAGGAGGTACACCAAATACATCAACCGATTCAGCTGTCTCTGTTAGCTATAATACTCCAGGTACATATAGTGTGAAACTGTATTCGGGCAATGGCTCTTCTAACGATAGTCTTATCAAAGAGGAATTAATAACAGTTTATCCATCCGCCACAGCAAATTCTATCATTGATGGTTTTGAAGCTGCTACATCTTTTGAACAATCTCAATTTACACCTATATTGGTAAACGGAATAGGTTGGGAAATCAATCAAAATCTAGGAAAAAACAGCTCTCAATGTATTTTTGTAGATCACAATACTACTTTTAATGGGTTAAAAAACGAACTCATATCTGAACCATTGGACATGTCTAGTATTCCAAATGCTACTTTATCTTTTGATTATGCGTATGCTAAAACAGTTAATAACAGTCAGGATAAAATGACAGTAAAAATAAGAGGAAACTGTAATAGTGGCTGGATAACAAAGAAAACGTTATCTCCAAACACGCTAAATACAGTAAATGGTGTCGTTACTGGAGACTTCTTTCCTTCCAATAGTTCTGAATGGAAACATATAGACATTTCCAATATTACTAATGCAAATTTGACTGGGAATTTTCAAATTAAAATAACTTTTGAGAGTAAAAATGGTAACAATGTTTTTATTGACAATGTCAACTTTTTAAACCCTGCCCAATTGGGGCTATTACAAAATGATGTTTCATTTAGAATATACCCTAACCCAACCAATAGTAATATCTACATTACTACAAATTCTGAATCTACGGTAACCTACACTATATACAATACTATTGGTAAACTTTTAACAACGGGTAATTTAGTAAAGAATACACCTATAGAAATGGCACAATATCCAGCGGGGATATATCTAATTGAATTAAAAAGTGCAAATGGACTTATTGGAAGAGAAAAAGTAATCAAACAGTAATCCGTTTTATCAGCCCACATATCATTTCCGTACTATTAGTAGTGCTTCACTTAAATTCTTTTGGTCAAAATTCTTTTGAATATTCAGATACGCTAAACAAAAAAAGAAGGAATTTTGTAATAGCTACCGAAATACTTGGAGCGTCATCATCATTGGTATTACTCAACGAAATTTGGTATAAAAACTACCCAAGGGTAACTTTTCAAACCTTCAATGACAATGCCGAATGGCTTCAGATGGATAAAGTAGGGCACGCTATGACATCTTATTATATGGGACTTGCCGGTTTAGAAACACTTAAATGGAGTGGAGCTAATAACAAGACCGCTTTATTGTTTGGAGGAACATTAGGTTGGGTATATATGAGCGGTGTGGAATTGCTTGATGGAACATCTGCACAATGGGGATTCAGCTGGGGAGATATGCTCGCCAATACATCGGGAACAATTCTTCTGGCAGGGCAAGAATTAATGTGGAAAGAGCAACGAATAAAACTTAAAGTAAGTGCACATCTTTCTCCGTATGCTTCATTACGACCCAATCTTTTAGGCTCAACAACGCCAGAGCGATTATTAAAAGATTATAACGGGCAAACCTATTGGCTTAGTGCCAATCTAAAATCGTTATTATTTGCAGAAAATGAACAATTTCCTAAGTGGTTAAACGTAGCATTTGGCTATGGTGCTGAGCAGATGATATCGGGTACTACTGACGCTAACTTTTGTATAAACAACCCAATCTGCGTAGACTATAAAAGGTTTCGCCAGTTTTATTTTTCTTTGGATGCTGATTTAACAAAAGTTAACTGGAAGCGAAAACTATTTAAGACGATTTTTGGTACTTTTGGTTGGATAAAATTTCCTGCACCTACTATTGAATTTAGTAAAAGTGGCGTGGATTTTAATCTATTTTACTTTTAAGCTAAACAATTATGAACTTCTATTTTTCCTTTCTTACTTTAGTATCCTTTCTTTTTATAAGTTGCATCACCGAAACAACGTCATATACCCATAAGGTCAAGATTAATAACGAAACAGAAGTACCAGACCCAATAGATCCTGAAATTACTGCTTTTATTGCCAAACATGTAGATTCCAATGATGCAAGTATTTCAAAAGGCTCTGTTTCTAATGGTAGTTTAAAAAACGGTAAACTCCTACCCTATACCGGTGAAAACTTTTGGTATTTTGACAAAGGAAGTTATCTTTCAAGTAGAGGTTTTGTGCATTCGAAAGTAAAAAAAACAGTTTTAGATTCTTATAAAAATCTAGAATTACTATCTGATAGAAATTGGTGTTTGATGGAAGCTTCTAATCAAAAAGGCGGCAAACTATATCCACATAGAACCCACCAAAATGGAATGAGTATCGATTTTATGATGCCCTTAAAAAAAGACAACAAACCCTATTACCAATTGGATAGCAGCGGCACGATGCACTACTTGATGACTTTTGATGACAATGGTTTTCATGCCTCAAAAAAAGATGTACAAATTGATTTTGATGCTGTAGGATTGCATATTATAGAATTGGAAAAAGCTGCCCGAAAAAATGGATTAAAAATTAAGAAAATCATTATAAAAATAGAATTAAAAGACGAATTGTATGCTTCTAAATATGGTTCAACTATAAAATCGAAAGGAATATACGTAGTCAAAGGATTAACCAAGATGATAAACGCATTGCATGACGATCATTATCATATTGATTTTGAAGAAATATAAAGAACTCTTTTTCATATTCAAGAAATAAATAAAGCTTACCTTTGTATAAACTTGAAGAATATGACCATTCAACAACTTGAATACATTATTGCGTTAGATACGCATCGGCATTTTGTAACTGCTGCCGAGCATTGTTTTGTAACCCAACCCACCATCACTACACAAGTAAAAAAGATGGAAGATGAAATAGGTTTATTGATTTTTGATAGAACAAAACATCCTTTAGAACCAACAACTGCGGGTATTAAAATCATAGATAAAGCCCGAGTTATTCTAAATGAAATGAGCCACCTAAAAGAGATGGTCAGCTCAGAAGTGGAAAGCATAAAAGGTGCGTTTACCATCGGTATAATCCCCACAATAGCACCGTTTTTAGTTCCCTTATTTGCCAAAGAATTTAGTAAGAATAACCCTGATACTTTTCTTACCATTAAAGAAATGAAGTCTGAGCAAATAATCACATCTTTGAAAAAAGGGACTATTGACATCGGAATACTAGCCACACCTTTAGAGGAGAATGCTATCAGAGAAATACCGATGTATTATGAACCGTTTTTATTCTTTTCGAATACAGACCATCCTTTGCAAAATGTACAAAAAATAAGCTCCATAAACTTAAACCAAAAAGATGAACTTTGGTTATTGAATGAAGGAAACTGCTTTAGAAATCAAGTCCTTAACATCTGCAACAGTCAAGAAAATGAAGACAATAGAAATGTGAAATTTGAAAGCGGTTCCATACTCTCTTTGATAGAAATGGTAAAGCTAAACAATGGATACACGATATTGCCCGAACTGGCTACTAATGGACTTGAAAAACAAATAAAAAGATTTGAAGAACCCGAACCAACTAGAGAAGTAAGTCTTGCGGTTAGCACTACATTTTGCAAAGAAGCTTTGCTTGAATTAATCCGAAAACAAATACTCATTAACATACCAGAGCAGTACAAAAAGAATGAAAGATACAGTAGAGTTAAATGGAGATAAATTGAATTCAAAAATTTTAAATACCGAAAATCAAGAATTTATTAAACAGCATTTAAAAACCAATGTTGCTGATTTGATGCTCAAAAAGCATTCAACTATTACTATTGACATCAAAGTTTTAGCAGAACAAATAGATGCGAAAAGAAGATGTGAAAAGAAACTGCCCACTTGGTTTTCTACTGATAACATCATATATCCCAATAAATTAAACATTGAACAAACTTCTTCTGAAGCTACCGCAGCACATAAAGCAAGTATAATACAAGGATCAAAGATGATAGATTTGACTGGAGGATTTGGCGTGGACTGCTTCTATTTTTCTAAGACTTTTGAAGAAGTTACGCATTGCGAATGGAACGAGGAACTTTCAGAAATTGTCAAACACAATTATCAACAACTACACAGACCCAATATTAAATGCATTGCTGAAAATGGTATTGAATATTTATCAAAAAATACTGACCAATACGATTGGATATATATTGACCCTTCTAGAAGACATGAGGCGAAAGGAAAGGTGTTTTTTCTTGCAGATTGTGAACCTAACGTAACTACTGAAATTGGTAAATTGTTTCAATACGCACCAAATATTTGCATTAAAGTTTCTCCGATATTAGATATTACAGAGGCAATATCTGAATTGAAGTTTGTTAAAGAAGTACATATCGTAGCACTAAAAAATGAAGTAAAAGAATTGTTATTTATTATAGAAAAGGATTACCAAGGTACAATTCAATTCATAGCCACAAACCTTAAGGCGGATACCCAAGATACCTTTAGTTTCCACTCGAAAACGTCTAGTATTCCTAGATTAGAAAAGCCGCAAAATTTTCTATACGAGCCCAATGCAGCTATCTTAAAATCAGGAGGGTTTAATCCCGTTTCTGAGTTTTATCAGGTAAATAAACTGCACTTACATTCTCATTTATACACTTCAAACAATTTAGTCGCTTTCCCGGGTAGGAGCTTTGAAATTATCAATGTATTTGATTTTAATAAAAAAGTATTAAGAAAGAAGTTTGCCAATCAAAAGCATAATATTACTACTCGTAATTTCCCTATAACTGTAGATGAAATCAGAAAACTTCTTAGAATTAAAGATGGTGGAGATTCTTATTTGTTTTTTACAACAAATAAAAAACAGCAAAAAATTGTGATTGAATGTAAGAAGGTAAAGTAAGACTTTATATATTAGACAATGCCTCTACTACGGCTTGTCTTTTACGAGTAGAAACAGGTACATTAGAACCATCTTTCATCAATAAATAACCTCCATCTGTTTTGATAAATTCTTTTACCAATTTGGCATTAACAAGATGTGTTTGATGCACCCTAACAAACCCAAGAGGACTTAGCAATTCATCATATTCTTTGAGTGTTTTGGTTACCATCAATCTTGTTTTATCATTGAGATAAAACGTAGTATAATTGACACTCGATTCGCATCTAACTATATTGGCGATTTCAATAATATGGATTTTCTCCAAAGTGTTTAGTGCCAAACGGGTAATCGTTTTATGGTCTTGGATGCCTTTATTAAGAATCTCCAAGTTATCTTTTTGTATAAATTTAGAGGACGACAACTTTTCTACAGACTCTATTAATTCGTCTGGATCAATTGGCTTTAATAGATAATCAATAGCAGACATTCTAAATGCACGTATAGCGTACTCGTCAGAGGCGGTAGTGAAGATTACCTTCAGATTAGTTGTATCGACTATGTCTAACAAGTCAAAACCAGTACCATCTTGCATCTGAATATCCAAAAAAACAACATCTGCTTTTATTTCTTTAAGTAATTTTGCACCAGAAATAACACCTTCTGCCTCACCTATTATTTCTACTGACGGGCAATAAGTCTTTAAATCTAATTTTATGTTTTCTCTTGCATCGTGAATATCGTCTATTATGACGGCTTTTATTTTCATAAATCTCTTATTTATTTGTCAAATTTAATGCTTTTTTTGATACCACATCTCCCCCAAAACTATAGAACGTAATTCCCGTTTATCTGACTTCCTTAATCGAAATTAATTTCAAGCGTTTTACTATTTCACTGGTAGATCCAAATGATTTTGATTCGTCAATTATAATAAAGCTCGCTTTTAAATTTTTATTGGCATTTTTAAAATCAATCGACAAGGTATCTCTATTCTCTACTTTTAATTCTTTAATTTTTTTAAACTTTAATTTCTTTTGATTAAGGTCAAACATAGTAGAATCTCGATAATCATATAATGATTTCAATTCCTTTTCTATTTCCATAGTAAATTTAGCATCTAAACTTGAATCTTGTAAAATTACTGCCAAATCTTGAACTAACTCTATCTGCTGTTTTGCTTTGTTGTTCCACATTCTAAAATCAACAGAGGTAGTTTGATTTTCTGTTTCCGCATCGTGGGTTGACATTTCTGTAAATATATCTTCTTTTTTCTCTAGAGGTGTTTCTATGCTACCTTCCATATTAGCCCCGCAAGAACTAAATACTAGCAAAGAAATGATTCCAAAGCAATACAACTTAAGAGATATCTGCAAAAAGAGTTGATATGTATTCGTCACAACTTTCATTCTTGCGTAAATTTAATTAGTGATATTTTATCATTCTCATAATCGGTCTGCACTATGGCTACTTTTTTAAGAATTCGAGTAGGTAAAGTCATTTTATTTATAAATTCACTTTTTGTCAAAACATCAATGGTAAATCCGTCATTGGTCAATTCGTAAGCCTTCAAATTGTCGTTCATTATCTCTCTCAATTGCTCTCTACGCCTCTCCCAATCTTCAACTTTAGAATTGGCAAACAGATGCAAAATCATCGCATAATCATCGGGTTGTAAAAAGATGGACTCTTCATATCCTGCATTATTTATGGTTCTTTTAACGTGAAGTGCTTTGTAGTATCTACCTTTGATTACAAAATCAATGTGATTCCCCTCCCCTTCTATACAGTTAGCTTTTAATGGAAAAAACAGCGGAGTTTCTTCGTCTTTTATTATTTTTATTTCTAAAAAAGAATCTACTACTGGCAAATGCGTGTTTTGATCGACAAAACAAAAACGGTAAGGTGGATCAGGAGATTTAAAAGAAATAAAATATGCTACCAACGAAAGAATAACGATTCCAATTGCTAGCATAACAGGGATTTTTAATTTAGAGTTATTTTCCTTCTTTTTAATCGTAGTACTTACGCTATTCGTAGGTTGTCGTTTTACTTCATATTTGTGCACATAAGCATTCCAACTTTGTTCATTTATATATTCACAAAACAGGTTTAGAGTGTCTTTTCTTGGTAATTTATCTTGCTCATTTTTGACATGAGTATAAAACCATTTTTCACTTATAGAGCCTTTTGTTTTTTGCTGTAAATCCTCTCGTAAGAGGGATATTTCTTCGCCCTTCCATTGTTTAATTTGCATTCCAACTTCTGGATGATTAATCCGAAGTTGATCTCTTACACTTTCGAGTAAAGAATTAAATAATATGCGATCTGTTGTTTTCAGTTTTCCAATTTATGTATGAGTAGAGGCGATTAACATCAATTGCACAACTTTTCGATACAGCACAAATATACAATAAATGTACAAACCTAGTTGATTTGTTCTAGTTTCAAACTTAATCAAACTAAAGACTTCTGCAACTATCTAAAAATATTAGTTGAACTGTATTTTTTTGTTACCTTTGCATTAAACATCTTAAAACTAACTAATTATGAAATTCATTTCTTTATTACTCATCTTATTTTTAAGATGTTTAATGCAAAGGTAACAAAAAAATACAGTTCAACTAATATTTTTAGATAGTTGCAGAAGTCTTTAGTTTGATTAAGTTT
>CAMZLL010000045.1 GCA_947311505.1 uncultured Cryomorphaceae bacterium | reverse complement strand
TAAGTTAGATATATGAAATCAATTTTATTTATATTTTTTATTTTCACTTCATTGCTGTCTGTTTTTTCTCAAAACAAAAACGGTAAATTTGTAAATGGAAACGGGGAGAATTTAAGTCAATCGCAAACCATAGTTTTTAAAATCGACTCTGCAAAGTTAGCATTAAAAAACAACATAGCAACCAATCATTCCAAAAAGACTGTCGCTTACTATGAGAGTTATGTCAATTCTTTGGAGGTCAAACGGTCGTATGTGAATAGTGATCAATCCTTAAGGGAGCGTGCCGAAGCAGGTGGTTGGTTCATCTTTATTGACAACCAAATTGCAGAAGCAAAAAGAGCTAAAAATTTACTTTTAAAAATCCAAAATAATGAAAAATAAGATGCAAAAATGGAGCATATTCATTGTTTTGATGCTGCTAATTACTCGTCATTTTAGTCAAGGATCTGATTGCAATACGTTAGGTCCTATTTGCACAAATAACGGCTTGAGTTTTACTGCTCAAACAGGTGTTACTGACGCTATGACTACTAATCCTGGTAATAATTATGGCTGTTTGGGTACTGCTCCTAATCCTTCTTGGTATTATTTAGAGATTTCCTCTGCTGGAGATGTAGAAATGGAATTGTCCGCAGCTAGTGATGTTGATTTTGCACTTTGGGGACCTTTTCCCAATTTGGCAGCAGCACAAGCAGGGTGCGGTAGCTATGGCGCTACTGTGCCTGACATGAATTGCACTACTCAATATGTGCTTGGCATACCTATCGGTACTACTTGTGATAATGTAGGGTGTAGTTTTGATTTTAGCGCTACAGAAAATCCAGGTATAGAAAATGCTCAAGTAGGAGAGGTATATGTAATGCTAATTACCAATTACGCCAATACTGTTCAAACGATTTCATTAACACAAACAGGAGGGACAGGAGCTACTGATTGCTCTATCGTAACCAACTCATGTTCTATGACCTCCTTAACGGCAGCGTTAACCAATTGCTATAATACACCTACATTAGGATATGACATTGGAGGAGTGGTGACTTATTCTAATCCGCCAACTACTGGTCAGCTGATTGTTGAGGATTGCTTTGGAACGCAACAAACCTTTAACGCCCCATTTGGAACTTCTACCAATTATACCTTGACAGGGTTGGTGCAAGATGGCGCTCCTTGTACTATTACGGCTTATTTTACTGCTGATCCTCTTTGTACGATTACGCAACCAGTACAAGCCCCTTCGCCTATTCTAACGTTTTCTGCCAATTGTACCACAGGTAATGGCGATTTGGATGGTGTAATAACCTATTCAAATCCTCCAACTACAGGAAGTTTAATAATAGAGGTAACTGATGGTACTACCACAGTGCAAGATGTTATAGCAATGCCTGCTGCCTCTCCGCAAAACTGGAATGTCAACGGACTAGACCCTGCTATCGCCCCTTATAATATTACCTATTATTTTGACAATAACCCAACCTGTACGCAAACACTTGCCTTTAACTGTGGCTGTACCACTAATGCAGGTTTAGACGCAAATGAATGTTCTCTTGGATATACGCTCGGTGCTACTCCAAGTGCTGGTACAGGTACTTGGTCGAGTACGGTTGCTGGTGTTGTATTTACCAATGTCAATAGTCCTACTTCAGGAGTGACAGTACCTGCTGCCGGTTCTTATGTATTCACTTGGACAGATGATAATGGAGCGGGATGTATTACTACTGATGATGTTACCATACAATTTTCGGACATTCAATATACCGAAGTATTGACCAATCCTACTTGTGGATTATCAGATGGTGTTATTAACCTTACCGGTGCAAATGGTATTACGAATTATACCTATAGTATTGATGGTGGGACTACCAGTCAAGCGTCTGGAGTATTCAACGGCTTGGCATCAGGCACGTACAATGTGGTGGTTACAGACAATATATCTTGCACGGCTTCAGGTACATTAGCTTTACTTTCTGTAGGAACGGCAACGATTAATTCTGTTACCGAAACAGATGAATTGTGTGCTACTTCTTGCGATGGTATTTTAACGATTAACGCTACACTTGCTACGCAGTATAGTGTGGATAATGGTGTTACTTTCTCGCCTAACAATACATTTAACAACCTGTGTTCGGGTGTGTACGATATCGTAGTGCAAGATGCTGCAGGTTGTGCTACCGTTGGTACTGCGACTATTGCAAGTCCTTCGCCTGTAACACTTGCTTATAGTAATGATACATCTATTTGTATTGGAGGTACAGCTTCACTTTCGGTTGTTGCTGCTGGAGGAGTTGGTTCTTATACGTATGCTTGGAGCAATGGCGGTGGCAGTGTGACCTCTCAAAATGTTTCTCCCCTAGCTAACACCTCTTATTGCGTGGGGGTTCAGGACGCTAATGGTTGCACACCTGCAATGTTGGATTGTATAGATGTTAGTTTAAACCCTGCTTTAAGCGTAGTTGTACTGAGTGATCAAACGATTTGCGAAGGGGATGCAGCATCAATATCAGCTTCTGCCTCTGGAGGGGATGGAGGGGGGTACACCTATTCATGGAACCAAGGAGTAGGGCTTGGAGATTCTCAATCGGTATCACCAATTACTACAACAATGTACACCGTTACCGTTTCTGATGGCTGTGAAACGCCACCAATTAATGCATCAGTTACCATTACAGTTAATTCAGTACCTGCCTTTTCTTTTAGCGCAGATCATTTAGATGGTTGTTCACCAGTGGTTGCTAATTTTACAGAATTAGGAGTGCCTGTTGGTGCTACTTGCTTGTGGACGTTTGAAAGTGGTGGTACTAATTCAGCTTGCTCTGGCGTGACTCATAACTTTGTTCAGCCTGGTTGTTGGGATGTAACTTTGCAAATAACAACTACAGACGGTTGTGTTGCGTCCGTTACCAATACAGATATGATTTGTGTGTTTGATTATCCCAATGTTGATTTTGAATTCCAACCACAACCAACTACCGTTTTGCATCCAGAAGTCTTTTTCACAAACCTAACTACTGGCGCTACTGCATACGCTTGGGCATTTGATACCGCAGGAGATAGTGTATTGAGTATTGAGGAAAACCCTAGTTATTTTTTTCCAAGTGATTCGGGAACTTATCATGTTTGTTTAGAAGCGCTCTCTAGTCAGGGTTGTCCTGGAAGCATATGTTACGATGTACAAATAGTAGAAGAATTGCTTGTGTTTGTTCCCAATGCTTTCACACCAGATGGAAAAAATGGAAATGACACCTTTTATCCAGTTTTGACAGGTGTGCAAATGACTAATTACAGATTTATGGTATTTAATAGATGGGGACAATTACTTTTTGAAACTTCAGAACCTCATAATGGTTGGAATGGTTCTTACAAAGGGATTCCAGTAGAACAAGACACCTATGTGTGGAAGTTGAATCTCAAAGACGAACTAGGAGATAAGCATACCTACACAGGTCACATTACGCTGCTGCGTTAGTTTTGTAAAATTGGAATGAGTAGCATATAATTTATGCCTACTTTTACAGACAACTTATGAAACAGTTGCTTTACTTTCTTTTCTTATTAATTAGTGCTAACGGATATTCCCAATCCGAAGGTTATGGAGCATCTCTTGGTGTGAGTTTTTCTATAGGAAATAAAGTTAATAGAGTAGGTTTTCGAGCAGCATCATATTACCATTATGGTTTTATTCAGGTTAACAGTTCTCTTACTGCCTATTATAATTTTAATAGTCTTGCCGTTCGCAAAAAAACACCCGAACTACAATTTGGATTAGGTGTACAATTTGGGATGGGTAAACTTAGAACATCTAACGAAAATAGATATGTAAGTCTTACAGACAATAATACACTTTATTTTTCTTCAATAGGATATTCCTACCTTCATTATTGGGATAGACAGGAAACAACTCAGGGTGGCGGTATTTTTAATATCAATATTGAAAACTTTACGTTGGCAACTCAAAATGACATACTTGGTTTTGGCAGCGGTTGGCGAGATCGATTTAGAACAGCAGCTGTATTAGTTCAGTATCGGTATTTAGATACAAAGTTTGGATTGAATACTACATTTTGGACAGGAGATTTTAGCGATTGTAAAACGATAGACGAAACGAATTACCCTGCTCGATTTGGATACAAAGAGCAAAAGGGAGCTAAGTACGGCAAGTTTTCTTTAGGGTTACTTTCGCTTCAAGTAGAACAAGTGTTGCCCTACACTCAAATAGCCAGAGTTAATGTTGGTTTGGATTCCGAAAAAGTGAGGCATACTGTGCAGAATAAATTTGCACATGATCAATATTACACCAAAGAAAAAAGTATTAAATACAAACAAAAACATTATCCAATGCTAGATGAGAATGGCAATCAATATCTTTTTGAAAAGAATCAAAAAATTAAACCTGCTACTTTTTATTATAACATCAGTTTGAATAATGGGGTGTTTTATTAGTGCTTTTTTTATTTTATCTTGGATTAATTTCGATAAATTTAGAAGCTGACCAGTTATTTTTGTAAATTAGAAGAAAATATCTTTACAGCTCTAAGAATTTATTCTAAGTTCATCATTAAAAAAAGTGTGAATTCTTCAATTGGTTAACCGACAATATTTTTAAAATCAGAAACCAAATCATCATAACGAGCCTTTAACGAGATAAAATCTTTGTTTCGTGAGGTATTTAATTTATTGTATTTTATCTGACCTTTTGTCTTCAATAAACGAATCCAATATTGATAACTAATCCAAGCTGAAACAGGCAATGAGGCTGCGTAATACATCCATATACCATCATCAGTAAAAAGACCAACAAGGGCGATCTGAATAGGCCAAAGGATTAAAAAGGCAAAAACACCTAATGCCATTTTTAAGGAGGAATGAAACTGCTGGTCTTTTATTTTCTTAACGAAATTTACTGGAATTTTGTAGGGAATATAATTGTTTATCATACCATACAAATGAATAGGGAAGAACAGCAGTAATCCAATAATCGAAAGTAGCGTATTATGCTTTTCTTTTTTGAACAACCAATAGCGAAGTCCCTGTTTTTGGATAGCAGACCTGAAGTTTATCATTTTTTCTTCATATTCGCTTGGTTCTTGAGTTTCGTTAGAAGCAAGCCAATTTTCAGCTGAAGCAATGAATTGTTTTTGAGCTTTAAATTTATCCATCAAATCATCCGATCCTTGTACGTATTGATCTCTTATTTCTTGATCAAATATGATTAGCATTTCATTGATATACTGATAATTATCCAAGTCCTGAATATCTATCATTACTTTGCTCATTTCTTGAGAAAGTACTTTGGTAATATTATTGAGCCCTCTGGCATCATCTAGGGCAGATACATAATGACTAAGGTCAATAGGCTGGCCGTAAATCAACAAAAACTCTGCTCCCATATTGACATGGTCGCTGTAGTTTAAGCCAACAGGCACTACCTGTACATCAATATCATCTCCATATTTAACTTCAGCACCTTTACCTATTCGTGCAAATCCTTTTTTTATAGATCTCAGGTTTTTATACTTTCCGTGATTCCCCTCAGGAAAAATAATAATGGGTCTGTTTTTGGAAAGTATATCGTAACATTCGTTAAATGTTCCTTGATTCGCAACTTTCGTATTAACTCCATCTCGTTCTCTATAAATGGGTAACATATTTATAGCTGCAAAAATCTTAGCTATTAATTTTTTCTTAAAAATATCTGCTCTCACAAGATATGCTGTAGGTGTAGTAAGCGATACCGAAATTAGAATCGGATCCATAAATGCATTCTGATGATTGGCAGCAAAAATTACAGGCTTGTCTTTTGGAATGTTTTCCAAGCCGACCACTTTATCTCTTTTGTAAAATGTATTTCGCCCTATGGTAACCACAAAATATCCAAAGGCATACAATTCGCTCCAATTTTTAATTCGCATCTTATCTTAATTGAGCATTTAATTTGTTTTCCAAATTGGACTGAATTTTAGACATTACTTTTTCAATGTCTTTATCTTTTAAGGTTTTGTTCTCATCTTGCAAAACAAATCTTACCGCATACGATTTCTTCCCTTCCTCCAAGTTTTCTCCTTCATAGACATCAAATAAGGACACCTTTTTTAGCAATTTTCTATCTGTAGATTTCGCTAAGTTTTCTATTTCAGAAAAAGTAGTTTGTTTGTCTATGAGCAAAGAAAAATCTCGTGTCACTGCGGGAAACTTAGCTAAAGGTTTAAATTTAACTTTATTCATTTTAATTAATTCTAAAACGACATCCCAATTAATTTCTGCATAGAAAACAGACTGTTTGATGTCAAATGCTTTTTTTGTCTTAGAAGTAATCCATCCTAGATTGGCTACATTTTTCTTGGCAATAGAATAGCTCAATCCATCTTCTAAGAGTTCATCTTTTGTTGCAGAAATAGAGCAGTTCTTAAATATTCCTAACTTGGTAAACACACCTTCAACAATTCCTTTTAATGTATAGAAGTTTGATTTTTCATTGGACGCATTCCAACTTTCTGTTTGTTTATTGCCACTCAAAATAATCGACAACCAATTGGTTTCTGAATATCCACTTTCAAATTTTTGATAAGATTTTCCAAATTCAAACAGCTTTATATCTGTTGTTCCATAATTCTGATTCAACCGTACAGATTCTAATCCTCCAAAAAGCAAGGATTGACGAAGTACTCCCAAATCGTTACTCAATGGATTAAGCATAGATACATTAAAGGAAGCTTGAATTCTCTTGGTTGAAAAATCAGTTGCATAAGACTCCTTGGTCAATGAATTTGACATGGTCTCATTGATTCCATTATCCACCAAGTAATTACTTACTATATTTTGAAGTTTATCTTTATCTATGGTCTCTCTATACGAAAGTGAAGTATTTAACTTTGAAGGCATTGGTATATTGTTAAACCCATAGATTCTAAGAATTTCTTCTGCTATATCCGCTTCACGTGTAACATCTACACGATACGGAGGTACACTCACTTCAATAAGATCATTATTTTTTGAAGTACATTTTATTTCCAAATCTTCTAAAATGCTGATTACCGTTTCTTTACCTATTTTATGACCTATTAATCGTTCTATTTTGTCAATAGAAATGTCAAAAACAAAGTTTTCAAATTTGCCATTAACTTCCAATTGAATTTCCGAAGAAATCGTTCCACCAGCTATTTCCTTTATCAAAAGCGCAGCTCTTTTCAATACAGCTACCGTTGTGTTCGGATCTATTCCTCTTTCAAACCTAAAAGATGCATCAGTATTTAGCGCATGTCTTTTGGCTGTTTTACGTGTGCTAACAGGATTAAAGTAGGCACTTTCTAAAAATATATTTGTTGTTTTATCTGATACACCAGATTTATTTCCTCCAAACACACCCGCTATACACATACCTTCTTGCGTGTTGCAAATCATCAAATCGTCTTGATGTAATTTTCTTTCAGTATCGTCTAAGGTAGTAAATGTAGAGTTGGCAGGTAGTGTCTGAACCACAACTTCGTTTCCTACTACATCTGCATCAAAAGCGTGTAGCGGTTGCCCCAACTCATGAAGCACATAATTAGTTGCATCTACAATATTGTTTATTGGAGATAATCCAATCGTTACCAATCTTTTCTTGATCCAATCTGGACTTTCTTTTACTGCAACTCCACTTATTGTTACTCCTGCATAAACAGGACATTTATCGACATCTTTTACCACAACAGGAATCGTTAGACCTGTATTATCCGTTGCGTAACTAGAAATATCTATTGTTTTTAACCTTGTATTCTTAGGGCAAATACCCTTGTGTTTAAATGCAACTAGTAAATCTCTAGCCACACCAAAATGGCTCATTGCATCAGCTCTATTTGGAGTCAATCCGATTTCAAAAGCAATATCGTCTTCTACTTCAAAAAACTCAGAAGCTGGTGTTCCCACCTTTGCATCCGCATCCAAAACCATAATTCCATCGTGACCTTTTCCAAGACCAATTTCATCTTCAGCGCAAATCATCCCAAGAGATTCCACGCCTCGAATTTTTGATTTTTTAATTTTGAATGTATCCCCTTCATTTGGGTACAGCACAGTTCCTGGGACAGCAACTATCACTTTTTGTCCAACTTCCACATTTGGAGCTCCACAAACGATTTGGTAATCTTCTTCTAAGCCAATAGCTACCGTTGTGATATTAAGTCGATCAGCATCCGGGTGTTTTTCTTTGGTTTTTACCTCACCTACTACCAAACCTTTAAGCCCGCCAGGAACACTTTCTACAGTTTGTATTTTTTCTATTTCCAAACCGATATCGGTTAATATTTCTCCTGTTGCTACTGCATCAAGCGGTATATCAATAAATTCTTTAAGCCAATTGAATGAAATTCTCATTTTTACTCTTTTTTGTACAAGTTGGCAAATATACTCAAAACCAATAGGATTATAAAAAACTTCTTGGATTTGTTTCTACTTCTGTCAGACAGTCTAAAAACTTCTTATATTTGAACTCGATATAAAAACATGATTTTCACTAAGCAAAACATATTAAAGGGAGCATTAATTTATAGCGCTGGAGACTCTATAGCAGCTCTTCTTGTGGGAGAATTTATGTGGATCCGATTATTCGGAATGATGCTTCTAGGTGCTACACTTTATGCTTTTGAAATCCCTAATTATTTTAAATGGATCGACAAAAAAACAAAGAATTTAAGAGGCTTGAAACTTACAGGAGCTAAAACAGCACTGGCAGTTGCTTATTTCAACCCATTATGGATAGCTAGACACTTATTCTTTATCAAGTTGTTTTCTATCAATTTTGATGCGATTAATAGCTCCTTAATAATAATTGCATTTTGGTCTTTTTTAATTAACATTCCCATTTCTATTATAGCTAATTACATTATTCAAAACAAAATAAAACTAGATTGGAGATTTATATCAAGTGCAATATTTTCTGGTCTTATGGCTATCTATTATGCACTTAGCGAAACTTTATTTACCTAGTTGTCAACATGAAAATCTGGAAACACATACAATCAAAACTAGCACTTGACATACCTGTATATCTGATAACGGTTATTGATAATACAGGAAGTACTCCCGGTCGCAAAGGATTTAAAATGATGGTAGCCCAAGATGGCGAAATATTTGGATCGATTGGAGGGGGAGTAATGGAATATAAACTAGTAGAAAAAGCAAAAAAAGAATTGCATGCAGATAACCCAAAAATTTTATTTCTCAATCAAATTCACAAAAGCAACACTTCTGACAGCTCAGGAATGATTTGTTCGGGCGAACAAGTAAACGTCTTTCACCCACTGAATAAAAAAGATCATTTGGAATTGATTCAAGCTATAGTTCTTATCAACAAAGGAACGCTGCTACTTTCGCCCGATGGATTGTACTATTCTATGAACACTCCTCCTCTTCGCTTTGAATCTAATTTAAAATCCGAAACAGTCTGGAGTTTTCAGGAACAGCTCAACTACAAAGACAGGCTATTTATTGTTGGCGCTGGACACGTAGGTCTAGCCACTACTCAATTAAGCACATTTTTAGGCTTTGAAGTAACGATCTTAGATAATAGGAAGCACCTCAATACTTTTATGGAAAATGGGGCAGCAAATAACAAGTTCATAATCAACTACGAAGATGTAGCTACTCAAATTCCTGAAGGTGAAGATGTGTTCATTGCTGTTATGACGAATAAATATGCTGAGGACAAATTAGTATTATCACAATTAAAAAACCACAACGTAAAATATATTGGAGTACTAGGAAGTAGCGCCAAGCTAGAGAAAATGTTTACTGCATTTGAACTTGAAAACATTCAATTCAACACAAAACCAGTTGCACCGATAGGAATAGCAATTAAAAGTGAAACTCCCGAAGAGATTGCAGTAAGCATTACCGCAGAGCTTATAGCCATCAGAAATAAAGGTTATAAATAACGCAATTTCATCTGTATAACTTTGTCTTTAGTGCCTAGGTTAAATTTAAAATCATCAAAATGAACTCTAAGAATCCCTGAATGATAATAATTAGAGAACCCAAAACCTTCACTTGGTAAGAAAAACTTATACTTCATCAACCGATCCATATCTTCATCATCCATAAGAGCAAAACCATACGTTCCTGGTCGCAGTCCTTTTATGTAGGTAGTAAGCTTTCCATCTTTAAGATCAGTTTTTGGAACGGTAATTCTCTTTATAGGTTCTTGATTTTGAAAGTCGGCATCGTTTAGATACACCCCTATGAGTATCTGACCAGAATCACTCCTCACCCCTTCAATATTTACTGTAATAGTCTGCGCCTTAAAAAAACTTAAAGTAAAAATAAATGATATTATAAATATTAATTTCAATGTATTTGGTTTTAAAATGAACCCAAATGTATAAAAAATAACTAAATCTTAAAAAAAGTACAAAAGAATACAACTATTTAAATAGAAACAACGTCCTAACGTAAAATAATATATATATTAGGATTATGAAATTAACTTTGTTTTTAGTTGTACTATCATTTTGTGGTTTCTCGCAAGTAGTTGTTAACAATAACCAGACCGTAGAATGGTACGTGCAAAATGTACTAGCAGGCCCAGGCGTAACCATCTCTAACGTTCAATATAACGCTGGAAGCGCCAATCTTGTAAACGAACAAGTAGGATCTTTTACAGATGTAAGCTCAAGTATTGGTCTCCCTAGCGGGCTAATTTTGGGAAGCGGAGATGTAAATATGGCTTCTCAGCCTAACACAGGAGGAAGCTCCACGTTAGGAGGAGGGACCGGCACAGGGTCAGATACAGATTTAGCCAGCATCACTCCTAATCAGATATATGACGAATGTGTAGTAGAATTTGACTTTGTACCCGTAGGAGACTCAATAAGCTTTAGCTATGTTTTTGCTTCTGAAGAATACCCCGAATATGTTTGCGGCACGGTAAACGATGCGTTTGGATTTTTCTTAAGTGGGCCTAATCCTTCGGGAGGTTCTTATACCGCCACCAATTTAGCTTTAGTTCCAAATCCGTCCAACCCTAGCACGTACACCACTACATCAGTTTCTATAAACTCTGTCAATCCTGGAGCAGCTGGAATCAATGGAACAGCATCCAATTGCTCAAGTATTGATCCCAACTGGGCAAGTTATAATATCTTTTATGCCGGCAACAATACAGGAACAGATTTTGAATATGACGGCAGTACCGTGGTTTTAACCTGTAGAGCAGCCGTAGTTTGCAACCAAACTTATCATATAAAATTAGCCATTGGTGATGGAGGTGATGGCTCTTTTGATTCTGGAGTTTTTTTAGAAGGCGGAAGTTTTACCTCAGTAGGCGTATCCATAAATGCAGGTATTGCCAATGGAGATACCATTCTCTATGAAGGTTGCAATACCGCATTTTTTGCGTTTACCAGACCAGATACTACTGTCGATTTTACAGTACATTTTGCTATGAGTGGAGACGCAACAAACGGAGTGGATTACCAGCAAGTACCAGATAGCTTAACGTTAGGTGCTGGAGTATTTTCTGACACTATTTTCATATCGCCTATCAATGACGGAACTCCCGAAGGAACGGAAACCATAGAAATGCTTATTCTGTACGAAGTTTGCAACAATCAAATAGATACTATTAGAGCTTCGTTAGTTTTAAATGATTACTACCCTATCAATGTGATGCTACCAGATAGCATTAATATATGCCCCAACGAGGTCGTTCATTTTGAGCCTGTATATACTGGAGGGCTACCACCACTTAGCTACAGCTGGAACACCGGACAAACAGTAGATAACATAACTATTTCTCCCCTTGAAACGCAAGATTACACACTCACAATCTCTGACAATTGCGGACTGCCAAGTACGGCAACTTCAAGGGTATGGGTACAATGCCCTGTGGTTCCACCTAATGTGTTTACCCCGAATGGCGATGGCGCAAATGAAACATTTATTATTCTTAATTTAGACGATTACGAATCTTCCAAAATTACTATTTTTAATAGATGGGGGAAAATAGTGTATCAAAATGAAAACTACTTGAATGACTGGGATGGCACAAACTACAAAAATGGAAAAGATGTAAAAGAAGGCACCTACTATTATGTCATCGAACCCAATTCTATAAAATACACCTACAATCAATCTGATAATGAAAAAGAAGAATTAAAAACGACATTCACAGGTTATTTTCAAATAATGAGATAAAAAAACATTTTCCTTTTCATTATTTTAAAGGATAGAATTACTTTTGCAATAAATTCATTGAAATCTCGAACTAATCGAGATTTCTTTTTTATAGTATTATGGAAAGAAAAGTACGTGTAAGATTTGCTCCTAGTCCAACAGGACCGCTGCATATTGGAGGAGTTAGAACAGCTTTGTTCAACTATTTATTTGCCAAAAAACATGGTGGAGATTTTATTCTCAGAATAGAAGACACCGATCAAACAAGATTTGTACAAGGCGCTGAAGACTATATTATAGAGTCGTTAAAATGGTGTGGTATAGCCCCTAACGAAGGACAAGGAATAGGCGGAAAATACGGACCTTATAAACAATCGGAACGTAAGGATGCGGATATATATACCAAATATGCTTTTCAATTGGTAGAAGAAGGAAATGCGTACTATGCTTTTGACACTTCTGAGGAATTAACCAATATGCGTGACATGGCAAAACAAGCCAAAATGGCGAATTGGCAATACAACGGAGTAACAAGAGGTTCTATGAAGAATTCTATCTCGCTATCAGAAGATGAGGTGAAACAAAGAATAGACGCTGGAGATCCTTTTACTATTAGAATAAAAATGCCTCGAAATGAAGACATACGTTTTCATGACGAAATTAGAGGATGGGTAACCGTTAACACGAGCAACCTTGATGATAAAGTTATCTATAAATCTGACGGTATGCCCACCTATCATTTGGCAAATATTGTAGATGATCACTTAATGGAAATTTCTCATGTTATTAGAGGGGAAGAATGGCTACCTTCTGCACCATTACATGTATTGTTATACCGTTTTCTAGGGTGGGAAGACTCGATGCCGAAATTTGCACATTTACCCTTAATTCTAAAACCTAATGGCAATGGTAAATTAAGCAAAAGAGATGGAGACAAAGGCGGTTTTCCAGTATTCCCTATTGAATGGACCGACCCCAAAACAGGTGATATTTCTTCCGGATACAAGCAAAGAGGATACTTTAAAGAGGCTTTTATCAATATGTTAGCATTTTTAGGCTGGAATCCTGGAACTACACAAGAAATATTTTCACTAGATGAATTAGTTGCCGCCTTCTCTCTTGAAAGAGTGAGTAAAAGTGGTGCTAAATTTGACCCAGACAAAACAAAATGGTTCAATCAACACTATCTTAGGTCTAAATCTAATAAAGAATTAGCTACTTTATTAAAAGAAAAAGTAACAGGCGACTTCTCTATAGAATACTTGTCTGGAGTTGCTAACTTAATGAAAGAAAGAGCTTCATTTATCGATGAAATGCTCGAAGGAGATTACTTCTTTGGAAAACCAGTCGAATATGATGCTAAAACGGTAAAGAAAAAATGGAAAGAAAGAACTCCGGGTATTTTAGCTGAATTGAAAACTATGTATGCTAATCTTACTGACTGGAATACAGAAGCCTTAGAAACCGCATTTAAAGCATTTTTAGCAGAAAAAGAACTTGGAATGGGAGCAGTACTCCCTAACTTTAGATTGGTTGTTACCGGAAAAGGAATGGGACCTTCTATGTTTGATATTTCTGTAGTACTTGGCAAAGAGGAAGTTCTTGCTAGAATAGAAGAAGGTATAGCTGCTGTAAGTGATTTAAAATCCTTCTAACTCAAAAAGTAAGACGTTTCAAAAATAGTTAGCTGTTTAGAAACTCTTAATTGCCTTTGCTTGCTTAAGATTTTAACTCAGCTTCACTAAAAAAAAGAATGAGCTAATTGGGAAGCGCATAATTTTTTAGTGAAGAAATTGCAACCCTATTTTGAGCTAATAAATTTCAAGGCTAAAGTGAAAATTCATTCATGAGTTACCTTTTGGTAATGAGGTTAGCTAATTTTTGCGCTAACGAAGAAATTGAGTAAATAGAAGTTTTCCCAAAGGAAACGGCTAATTAAACAACGACCTTTATTCTTTGATGACCTTCAGCGTAGCTTGATCGCTACCATTTATTAATTGAATTATAAAGATGCCGCTGGGTATATCTAGCAGGTTTATTGTAATGTTGTTTTGAAGATCATTTGCAGAAGCCACTTGTTTTCCAGCTAAGTCATAGATTGTATATGCTGTTTTCTTATTGTTATTGATAGTTATACTTATGACATCTTTAGTTGGGTTTTGACTTGTCAATTGATACCAATCATTGTTGGCTGATTTTTCAAAAACGCTTATCAAAGATGATTTTTCATAACGAGCAAAGAATCTCCAAATTTCTGCACATGCGTCAAAGTCTTGGTTGGTTACCCCAATAGAAAAGGCAGCTCCTGGCCAAGTGTGTTCTCCTCCTAAAATTTTGTAATGCACTACATCAGTACCTAAATAGCCTCCGGTATATTCGTAGAGCTCAGCGGTACACCCATCTGTAGTGTCAATGTTGGGTACTGCTGTTATTGTAGGCGTAGTATTGCAACTATTATGATCAATCCAATAATTTAAAACAGAATCAACACTTAGAAAGTTTGCATCACCATTGTAATTTACTGTGCCATCATTTGTGCCATGTATTTGCATAATAGGTACTGGCCTTATCACATCATTGTTTGGTATTTGGAGTACCGACATAACCCCGGTAACAGATGCTACGGCAGCTATCCTGTCGCTTAATTGTCCGGCAAGAGTCAAACTCATAAAGCCCCCATTACTCATTCCAGTACTGTAAATTCTATTTTGATCTATTGAATACGTATCTGAGACGCTATCTAACAATGCATTAATAAATCCTATGTCATCTACTGTTCCGCCATATCCTGAATTCCAATAAGCATTGTTGTTCACAGGATCTAGTGTGCCTTGTGGTAATACCATTATAAAATTTGCTGTATCTGCAATAGGTTTGAAATTGGCATAAATATTTTGTTGTATATTATTCGAGCCATAACCATGAAGATTTAACAAAAGAGGAACATTTGTACCCGCAGAATAAGATGCTGGGACGTAAATCATATATTCTCTTGTTAGTCCATCATGAATAATGGTGCCGCTAGTGGTAGATTGAGCAAGTAAATTTAGAGATAGTAAACTGAGTAAAATTATCGTAAAATGTTTCATACCGCTAATATACAAAGAATAATTGAGATTCAGAATTGATTTCCGAATCAATAATCAGTGTAGGTATTCCATAAATTGGAAGTAATACCAATCTGAAATAAATTGTGAGAGACTCTAATTCCTTCAGTTAATGCTGTCCTGAAGGCATAGCTTCCAAATATGCGCATGCTGTATTGTTCCTTTGGTTGGTAAGAAACCCTTAATTCGTTGTGCCAGATATAATGCGTAGTGCCTTGCGATAAGGTATGATAGTATTCTCTATCTCGTTGGGTGTAGGGCTTGAAAATGTCACCCCCGTTGCTGACGCTAGATGAATCTGTACCTGTTTCCAAATAAATAAACTTTGCCTCCAGATACAGCTTGTTTTTCTGGTAGCGAATACGAGAAACCACCTCCTGAAAGTTAGCCCCGATAGGATGAGCAAGGGATTGATCTTCGTGAGCATAATTTAATAATGAAGTAAGATGAGAATACATATAGGGTCTAGCCATATTCCATTCTAGCTGTATGGAAAGACCGGAAACAATAAAGTCAAAGTTCTTAAAACCTAACTGCACTGCGTATTTATTTGCCCACCATCCATTTTGAGCTTTTATTTCCTTTAAGAAAAATTCATCCAGTATTACTTGAGTATAAAAGGTATGCTTATCTTTATAAACATATTTTAGGCTACCTCCCAAAAAAACATTGTCGCTTGAACCTTGTAAGTATTCATTGGGTCTGTAAAATATAATCGGATTCAAATAATTAACATCAAAGCCACGATTTACTAAAGTGTCTTTTCCTGCCCAAACCACACTTTCAAAAATGGTTAGATTTAGATTCTTTAATATATTCCAACTCAATTGATGCGATGTAGCGTATTTGTTTTGCCTTGCTCCATAGTTATTGTCTTTGTGAATAGAATAGAGATTGGTGTATCGAACCTTCCAAAAGGTGCTGAAAATTCTTATAAAAGGGTAGGGGGCTGCGTTGTCTGATAACATCATACTTCTATATCCTTCGCCCCAAAAGTGTTTCCCATTACCTAAAGTGATGTCAAAGTATTTATTGGGAGATACGTTTACATACAATTCTGCGTGATGTGTATTTTTATTATTGCTCAACTGAGGACCTATTCCATTTACGGCATTTCTAATATAGAGAGACGAATCTAAGTAGTTGAAATTAGGATCTACAACGTATCTGTATATCCCTGACACACCAAGTTTAGAACCTATGTTTGAGGTGAGATGTAATCCTGCTGCATAATTATACTTAATGTTCTCATCTTGCCCTTTTATCGTTAGATCTATTAATGGTTGAATGTTTAAATTTTGAGCGCCATCAGCTTTTGGAGCTTTAGGATTTCCATCATTAAAGATTTTGATAGTTGCACCTATTAAATTGTAATTTACATTAGAACTATCATTCGTTTGCCGTACATCTTTTCTGATATACGGTTTTACACCCGAGTGGAAGTTGTCTTTATTTACATTTCGAGCAGCTTCGTGTTTATAATTCAATTCATTATTGAGTAAGATAACTTCATTTTGCGCAATAAAAGTTGAACAACTCAAAGCAATAAGCCAAGTCATTATATGTATAAAAGGAAACTTCACTGAACAGTTTTAGGCTTAATCATAAAAACAATAGAGATACAAAAAACGGCAATGATGAGTACTAACAAAAATTGGAATGTCACGTTTATGGGAATGAAATATTCTATACCAATAGCGCAAGAAATCATAAAAGCATTAAATAAATACAACCATAAAACAGTTTGTTTATGCGTAAATCCTAGTGCTATAAATCTATGATGGATATGGTTTTTATCAGCAGTAAATGGCGATTGTCCATTAAATATTCGTATAGAAAACACTCGCAAAGTATCTAGCAACGGGTACACTAAAATTGCCATTACAAGAATTGGCATATTTCCTTGAAGCCATATAGGCGTAACCGTATTTACCTCAATATCGATAGCGTTTAATGCCAAGACGCTTATTATTGCGCCTATAGTTAAAGAACCTGAGTCTCCCATAAATATGCGGGCAGGTGAAAAATTAAAAACCAAAAATCCAAGTAGCGCACCAGAAAGTACAAAACCTAATAAAGCTAAAGGTATGTTTGCATTCAGAAAAAATAAAACACCAAATGCACTTGCGATGATTGTACCTATGCCAGCTGCCAAACCATCTAGTCCGTCTATCAAATTAATAGCATTCACAATGACCACATACACAAACAGTGATAGCAAATAACTAAGCCAGTATTCCATTGGGGCAGAAAAACCAAACAATCCATGCATAGAATTAATTCTAATGTCTGCAAGAATTACCAAAATAAAACCTACAACCATGTGCGCAATTAATTTTTTCATTGGAGCTGTTCCAATAATATCATCTTTAACCCCCACAAAAAATAATAAAACCAATACAGCAACAAGGTATTTAAAGTTAGTGAGCGCCCCTTCTATATAAGCGTAATCTTCAGGAAACCACAGGGCATAGGAAAACAAAATCGCTCCAAAAATAACAATGCCTCCTATCGTAGGGATACTTCGGCTGTGTAGTTTTCTATCTTCCGAAGGTTCATCTACAAGGTGCTTCAATTTTGCCACTTTTATCAAAGATGGGATGGCAAGAACTACAACAAAAAAGGAAGTAATAAAGCCAAGTATAATATATGCTAATCCAGGTGTGCTCAATTTGTGTTATTTTCGTTGTTTATAAATCATAATATTTATTACTCAAGTTGGTACGCAATCCTAATGTCCAAAAGCCTTCTTCTTGACTTACAAACTCCCCCATTAGGCTACGTTTTGTATATGCTCCAAATAATTGCAAATTTGTTTTAATATTCATAGTATAACCACCTTCGACATTCCAATATAGGCTATTTAAGTTTGCTACGGGCGAATTATTGGGTCTAATGTCATTTGCTAACAAAATATTTTCTCCGTAAGTGGTGCTGCTATCTCTTTTTCGTAAGGCGTAATTTAGCGACAGGTTTACAAAAAGTCGTTCTTTTTCATAGTGACCTTTTATTATGAATTCGTCAAAACCTGCTCCTAGAGGATGTGCCAATTCCTGATTGACATGTGTGTAGTTTTGTAGCATGTTCACGGTGTTTTGCGTGTACATATACATCGGAGTACTGTTGTATTCTGTCTGAAACCAAGTTCGATTTAATCCAAAGCAATTAAACCATTTTACTCCTAATTGGTAACCTATTTTATCAATATTGTCTATGGCTATTTGCGTGTAAAACTGAAGATTGTTTTTATGAATATAACTTGCATTCAACCCAACTAATGTATTATTTGCATTGTCAAACCCATTAATCATAGTAGAACCACCAATAAGAGGAAGATAAAAAGTATAATCCAAAGGAATGATTCCGATGGAGTCTTGATAATTTTTGTGAATAGTGGATTCAAATATCCCAATTTCTAACCTAGAACTTGCTTTGTAAGACAAATAATTAAATGCGCCTCCTTTTCGTTTAAAAAGAGCTTCAGTAGAGTGAGTGGCGGGCAACCTTTCCAAGCTTTGCATCCAGGCTTTAACTACTTGATATTGCCATTTTTTACTTTTGCTTTGCCAAGTGGTCTTTAGCATCGGAAACGTGGTGGCAGCATCTGACAATAACAAGCTACGATACCCAAATCCATAGAATAGCTTATCATGACCAAACATAATATTTAGTTGCTTTGAGGGTGAAACGCTTACTGTCCCCATAGATGTTCCTACATCATGTCCTATTGTTTTAAACGGTTTTGATCTGCCAAATCCTAGAGCAATTTCTCTCGCATCTGCTATGCTGTCTATATATAAAGGGTAGTAAAATTGATTTTCATAAATTCTAGTTTCAAACGAAACCTTATCGGTTATATCTCCTGTTACTCGTAATCCTCTTGTATTCTGTTGAATTTTATTTCCGCCCATTGCATCTAGCTGACTTGTTTTTCCATAGTTGACATCTAAAAGAATATCTACCGTAAGGCGGACATCCTCTTTTTCGATTTGCAATAAATTTTTTTGAAATAATAAAACCGTTAGATCATAATAATATTTGCCTGTATCGGTGTACATCCATTTTTGGAGCAGAGGCGGTGTGAATGTTTCAATATAAGGTTTACTCCCTATGTGCAGGATCTCATTTTGTTGAGTAGCGAGTATCGTAAGTTTTTGATTAAGATTATAATTGAGTGGTAAGTTTTTATTTTGAGCTATAGCAACTCCACTTATGCCTACAAGTAGAGCTACAATAGAAAATGCAATCTCGATATTACCAAGCAATGATTTAAACATCAAATAAATTTTGAGTCAAGACATTGGCGTAAACCTTTTTAATGCCCTCTTCGAGAGATATGGCATGTTTCCATCCTAATTGATGCAATTTGCCAACGTCCATAAGTTTTCTTGGAGTGCCATCAGGTTTAGAAGCGTCCATTTTCAACTCCCCTTCATAGCCTACTATCTTTTTGATAGTTAGCGCCAATTCTTTAATGGATATTTCTACCCCAGAACCTACGTTTATAAAATTCTTGTCATTGTATTCTTGCATCAAGAAATAGCAAGCCTCCGCTAAGTCATCAACATGAAGAAATTCTCTAAGGGGAGCTCCTGTGCCCCATATTTCTACGCTGTCTAATCCCTGTACTTTTGCTGTGTGAAATTTCCGTAGCAATGCAGGTAAGACGTGAGAGTTATTCAAGTCATAATTATCATTTGGACCATATAGATTAGTGGGCATAGCTGATATAAAATTAGCGCCATATTGATCTCGGTATGCTTCACACAATTTTATACCTGCTATTTTTGCGATAGCATACGGTTCGTTTGTACTTTCTAATGTTCCAGTCAACAAAGCTTCTTCTTTAAGAGGTTGCGATGCCATTTTGGGATAAATACATGAAGACCCTAAAAACAATAATTTAGTTACTTTATTGGTATATGCGGCATTAATTATGTTGCACTCCATCATGAGATTGTCATATATAAACTCTGCTCTATACGTATTGTTTGCGTGGATACCTCCAACTTTTGCTGCGGCTAAAAATACATAGTCTGGTTTTTCCGTTTCAAAAAAAGAATTTACCGAAGCTTGATTCCTTAGATCTAATTCTTTAGAAGTTCTGGTTATAAAACGATAAAAACCTTCACTTTTAAGCTTTCTCATTATAGCAGACCCTACCATTCCTCTGTGCCCTGCAATGTATATTTTAGAATCTTTATTCATTATTCAAATTGGTTTAATGTAGTATGCCCTCCTTCTTTTAAGTACTTATCTTTTTTAAATTCAATAACATCTTGCTGTACCATTTCTGACACCAATGCTTTTAAATCATAATTATGTTTCCAGCCTAACTTTTTTTGCGCTTTTGATGGATCACCAATTAACAATTCTACTTCTGTAGGTCTGAAGTATTTAGGATCAACTTCAACTAAAACGTCCCCAGTAGCGGTGTCAATTCCCTTTTCATGAAGGCCTTTCCCTTCCCATTTTATCAGGATATCTACCTCAGAAAAGGCAAGCTCGACAAATTTTCTCACCGTATTGGTAACGCCAGTGGCTAGTACAAAATCATCTGCTTGGTCTTGCTGTAGCATTAACCACATTCCTTCGATATAGTCTTTAGCGTGTCCCCAATCTCTTTTAGCATCTAGATTGCCCAAATAAATCTTTTTTTGCATTCCCAATGAAATTTTCGCTACGGCTCTAGTTATTTTCTTGGTCACAAACGTCTCTCCTCTCAATGGACTTTCATGATTAAAAAGAATGCCATTGCATGCAAAGATACGATATGCTTCTCGGTAGTTTTTTACGATCCAAAATGCATATAGTTTAGCAACAGCATATGGACTTCGGGGATAGAACGGTGTTGTTTCAGATTGTGGTGTTTCTTGCACCAAACCGTATAGTTCAGAAGTGGACGCTTGATAAAATTTAGTTTTCTTTTCAAGTTTTAAAATTCGTATAGCTTCTAATATTCTAAGCGTCCCAAGTGCATCTGTATTGGCGGTGTATTCAGGCATATCAAACGATACTTGTACATGGCTTTGTGCAGCGAGGTTGTAGATTTCATCAGGCTGCGTTTCTTGTATTATTTTAATCAAATTGGTACTGTCTGTCAAATCCCCATAATGCAAGAAAAAACGTACATTATCTTCGTGCTGATCTTGATATAAGTGATCTATTCTACTTGTATTAAAGGAAGATGCTCTTCGTTTAATGCCATGCACTACATATCCTTTGTTCAGCAAAAACTCTGCTAGATAAGCTCCGTCTTGACCTGTTACTCCTGTTATTAAAGCTACTTTCATAGTTGGTGTTCTTTTATAGGTTGTAAATTTAATAAACACTTTGGTCTTAGCAGCATAAATTTGATGTTTGATGCATTTTTTAAGTCTAGCTGTTGGTGTACTGAGATAAACGAATTATTTTCGGATTGATATTTGCAATTGTCAATGTAATATGAAAACAATAACAAATAACTCTTTAGTTTTGGAAAACACTAAAAATGAAACCGACTCAAAGAAATATGCATTATTAATTATGAGTATTCTTTTTGATTTAATCGGGATGCTTACGTATGCATTTCCATTTTTTGGCGAATTTTTTGATTTGATCTGGGCTCCTATCTCCGCAGTTTTACTTTGGGCAATGTACAGAGGCTCTCTCGGCATGATAGGTGGTGTATCTTCTTTTTTTGAAGAAATATTGCCTGGAATCGATATTATCCCAACTTTTACTATCGTTTGGATATACAAGTTTTATCTAAACAAAAGATAAGTTTTTTATTCTACAATAAAATGATTATTTAGTAAGTTGGGTCGGTTATAAACCATTTCTTTACCTGTCTTTACATCCTTTAATGTTTTGCCAGCATATTTCGCAATCGCATGACCTGCAGCTGTATCCCATTCCATAGTTGGAGCAAATCTTGGGTACACATCTGCTACTCCTTCAGCTACCAAGCATATTTTTAAGGAACTTCCCATAGAGACTATTTCAATATCTCCATGTTGTTTTCTTAGTGCATCAAAAAACAATTCCGTTTCAGGGCTATTGTGAGATCGACTTCCTACTGCTGTATATTTTTTATTTTTAGTTTCAATCGGAAGTTGGGTTCGCTTTCTGCCTTCTTGTTTGAAAGCACCTATTCCTTGTGCACCTGAATATAATACACCATTAACAGGGATATAAATCACTCCCATAATAGGCGTGCCATTTTCAATTAAAGCAATATTTACAGTAAACTCACCATTTTTTTTTACAAATTCTTTAGTCCCATCAAGCGGATCTACTATCCATAGAAGCCCCCAATCTTTTCGCTCTTGGTAGTCAATACTTCTGCCCTCCTCACTTAAAACAGGTATTGTAGTTTGATTTAGGTATTTAACAATAGCTAAATGTGCATTTTTATCTGCTTGAGTGAGCGGAGATTGATCTTCTTTGTATGCTACTTCAAAAGTGGAATCGTATATTTTTAGGATTTCTTCTCCAGCTTCAATAGCGGCTTTTATTGATAAATCAATACAGTTTAGTAAGTCATTTTTGTTCATAGCACAAATTTATAAATCAAAATGACACAACGTATTTAATTAAAAACTGATTTTTGTCATATTTAGGATTGTCATGATAATGTAAAAATGATTATTTTTGCAAAATATATATAAAAAATTATTATGAAAAAAAGATCATTTTTCGCAGTAGGTACTACATTAATGCTGACACTAGCATTAGTATCTTGCGGTTCAGAAGAAGCAAAAGACAAAGTAGAAGATGTAGCAGAATCTACGACAAAGCACATTGAAGTAGCTGAAGACTTCGTTGAAGAAACTAAACCAGCAGAGATTGTTGAGGAAGTTGTTGAAGAGGTGGCTGCATTATCTGGCGCTGATTTATTTATGGAAAACGGATGCGTTGCTTGTCATCAAATGGATGCTAAGACTGTTGGCCCAGCTATTAAAGAAATTGGCGCTGCTTATGCAGACAATGCAGATGGCTTAACATCATTCTTAAAAGGTGAGTCGGATGCAATTGTAGATGTTGCTATGGCGGCTGTAATGGCACCACAAGTAGAAACTACTAAAGCAATGTCTGATGAAGAAAGAGCAGCTTTAGTTGACTACTTTTTAAACAACTAATTAAAGAGTAACCTAGACAAAAAAAGCTATCATTTATTTGATAGCTTTTTTTTGTCTAAATTATAATATCGGTTTTTAGAGCTGCCCTTAAATACTCCTCTTTTGCTTTGCTTAAGTCTTTTATAATTTCCTCCCTTTCTATTATCAACTTAGATATAAGCGAGCTTTTTTTATAGAATATTTTTATCATCCTCCACTTATCCCTCATAAGTAGGGCGCTTTTGATATACCAGTGTGAAAATAGTCCACTAAACGGAAGACTCAAGACATACAGGAATGTAGCTGTCCAACTGGTTGTAATGTGGAAAACAAATACACCGAGGACTCCGTATGTTATGATATACAAAAACATACCTATTAACATGTTTATTGGTCCTTTGTATTCTAGCTCTGTTGTTATCATTCTTGTAATCTTAGGTGTAATTACAAATACCAAATAATTATGAACAAAACCATACAGAAACAATGGTAAACCAAAAATAAATCTGAATATTGCTAATGACATTTCCTTTGGTAAGGATTTTTTTGATTTTATGGCATTTAATTGCTGCTCTTCAATATCAAGGCGCTTGCAAGTATCTAGATAGGTCATTATTCTGGAGTACATCAAACGAAACTTTTCAGTATTGTTTTTTGCAAAATAGGTTACTATATTAGATATGTTTTTAAACAAATTAAAATCTTCAAGCTTATCTTTTTTGTCTATGTTTTCTTCCTCTTGATAGGTCTGCTTATACATATTGTGAATAGCTTCGGTTAACTCCTCTTGATCTTTTTCTTTTACATCAACAATAAGAGATGTTAATTGGGTTGTGATGTTTTCGGTTAGTACTTTAACAGCACCACTTGACTCTTCTAGATACAATTTACTGTAGGCATTAACTTCTAATGGCATGCCGATATTTACGAAGATATCTTTTCTAAACTCATGCGGATTATCATAGTTCAATCCTATGTTTAAAATTTTTACGCCTAGTATAAAATTATTTCTAGCTTCCGCTCCAAGAGCAATTCTAGCTGCACCTGTCTTTAGCGGCTTTAACTTTCGCTCGGTAATACTAATTCCTTCAGGAAACATCAATAGCACTCCATTTTTTTCTAAATGTTCAAAACACTTATCAAAGGTTTGCTCGTTTTTGTGCATATCACCATCACCATCTTGTTTTCGATACACTGGTATCATATTAAAGTACTTAAATATTTTGGCAGCAAATTTATTCTTAAACATTGCTCCTTTTGCCAAAAAATACACAGGTCTATTCACTATTGATGCTATAATGAATGGATCTAACATTGTGCTCGGATGATTGGCCAATATTACAAGAGGTCCATTTGCTGGAATATGTTCTCTATGATTAATAACTCTCTTTCTAAAAAAGACCCATAAAGAAATACTGATCAAAGTTTTTATTATTTTGTAAATCATAACTTTCGTTTTTAAATAGTAATGCAAATAAACGTTGCTTTTCTTTTGTTAGAAAGTTAACTTAACAAATATACGTACTTTAAACCTAGTGACTTTACTCAAATAAACCCCGTTTTTAAACAACCAATAAGTGTATATACGTATTTTTAAAAGGTTAGTATCTTATTTTTTTCTAAAGATTTTTCCTAGTTGATACCATTTTGGACTTTCTTTTTCTTC
>CAMZLL010000044.1 GCA_947311505.1 uncultured Cryomorphaceae bacterium | reverse complement strand
TTTTATAAGAATGGATTTTGGAAAATTTGATAATAAAACAGTCGATATTTTTTTTCAAAAAGCTCCTAAAAAAACATACCAAGGATCTTGTTTTCAACCAAGGTCAGATTGAATAATAGATTTATCACAAGAAGACGAGGTGAATTCCGAAGGAAGAGATGGTGACCTAGGTCAAGAAAATATTTTGAAAAATATGCATAAGAAGAGTAGATATGATTTAAAATTGGCTCAAAAAAATAATTTAAAAGTTGATATTGTGGAAAATAATTTTTTAAATTACTTTGATGAATTTATTAAAGTACAAAAGGAAACAGCTAAAAGAAATAAAAACTTTGTAGACGAAAAATATTTTAAGAATATTTTTGATTCATTAGAAAGTGGAGAAACAAAAGGGTTTTTAGTTATTGTTTTTAATAAAAGTGGTAGTAATATTATTACAATAAATTTAATAATATTGTATGGTGATACGGCATATTTTGCTTTTGGGGCTTCAAGTGAAAAGGATAGAAATTTAGGGTCTAATTATATTGCCAATTGAGAAGCTCTAAAAAAAGCTAAGTTAGAAAATTATAAATTTTATAATTTTGGTGGATATTATGATGAAAATAATTTAGAAGTAAATAAGAAATTTTTAAAAAAATCTCATGGATATTCAAGATTTAAAAAAAGATTTGGTGGGCAAAAATTACAATATAATGATTTTGTTGATATTATTTGAAATAAATTTTGATATTGAATTTTTGTTCTTTATAAATATTATAAATTTTATAAATAAAAAATATGTTAAAAAAAATTAAACAAAAAATAAGAAATTTTATTCCAGAATCATTTTTGATTTTATATCATAAAATGTTAGCTTTTTTAGGGACTATTTTTTTTGGAATACCATCTTCAAAAATGATTATTGTTGGAGTTACCGGAACAAAAGGAAAAACAACTACATCTAATTTTATTTGATCTGTCTTACAAAATTCTGGAACTAAAACAGGATTAATAACAAGTGCTAATATTAAAATAGGAGATGAAGATTATCTGAATGATTTTCACATGACAATGCCAGGAAGGTTCTATTTACAAAAAAAATTAGCTGAAATGTATAAGAAAGGTTGCGAGGTAGCTGTGGTAGAAACTTCATCTGAAGGTTTAAAATTAGGCCGTGATTTAGGAGTATTTTATGATGTAGCTGTCTTTACAAATTTATCACCAGAACATTTACCAAGTCATAATAATTCTTTTGAGGTTTATAAAAAAACTAAAGGAAAAATGTTTCAAAAATTAAATTCTAAAATTAGAAAAATTTTTAAACCAAAACAAAAAACTTTGTTGTTGGCTAATAAAGATGATAATAACTTTAAATATTTTTTTGATTTTGTTGCTGATGAAAAGAAATCATTTTCTATTAAAAGCCAGTCTTATTTGCAAGCAAAAATTTTAAATTTAGATTTTGACGGTGTTGACTTTATGATTAATAATCAAAAAATGAGAATTAATTTACCGGGGGAATTTAATGTTTATAATATTTTACCAGCTATTTTAATCGCTAGGTGAATGAATATTGAAGAGGAAAAAATTGCATCTGGAGTTTCTGAATTAAACTACATACCCGGAAGAATGGAAAAAATCGAAAATAATTTAGGAATAAAAATTTTTGTTGATTATGCTCATGATGGTCGTTCTATAGAATCTTTGTTGAGAAGCTCTAAAAAAATGATAGATGGCAAGAATAAGATAATAATTTTATTGGGGGCAGAGGGCGGAGGTCGTGATCCGAGAAAGAGATTTGAGATGGGTAGATTATCAGCAAAACTGTCAGATTACTTAATTATTTCTAATGTTGATCCCTATGAAGAAGACCCGCAAAAGATTGCTGATGATATAAAATTAGAAGCTACAAAAAATGGGATGAAAGAAGGAAAAAATGTTTTTATTGTTTTAGATAGAACAGAGGGAATAAAAAAATCTATTCAATTAGCTCAAAGAGGAGATATTGTTTTAATTACAGGAAAGGGGGCAGAACAAAGTATGGATATAAATGGAAAGGTTGTGAAATGAGATGATAGGGTTGTGGTAAGAGAAGTTTTAGAAAGTATTGGATAAAAAATATTTATAAAAAAATGGCGACAAAGTCGCCATTTTTTTGCGCTAAATATGTATGTAAAACTATTTTACACGATGTTTTATGTTTCTTTAGTCCTGTAAAACCGTTTCACATGTTTGTAAAACAGTTTTACAAAATGTTTCACGTGAAACATCTATCAATAAGTGTTTTTTAAACCTATTTTTCAAGCAATAAAATTAATTAGGGGGTTAAATAATATTCCAAATAATAAAATAATAATAATTTGTTTTGTATCTCAATAAATTAATAGATAGGTAAATATAATAAAAGAAATTAAATAATCAATTTGTTCTCAGGGTAAAAAAAGTTTTCCTGACGTAATATTTATTTGTCTTTTAAAAAAAGATTCTACAGCATCACCAAAAATAGCAGAAAAACCTGCCGTGAAACCAAATAAAATTGAGAAAAATATTTCTGTAAAATATCCGGTGTAAAATATATTTTTAGATTCCAAAAAAAATAATATAAGAGATATAAAAATTGATAGAACAATACCAGAAACTAACCCACGAAATGTTTTATTTGTTCCAAAAATTCTTCTATTTCTGAATGTTTTTTTGAAATCTAAGGGCAAATTTAAAAAATTCAAAATAGATATTTTTAACGCAGGGATGGGGGCAATTTTGGCAAAAAAAGATGAATTGTTAAGGAAAAAGTTTGTTAATAAAATTATGAAAAAAGGTGTGGGGGGGG
>CAMZLL010000043.1 GCA_947311505.1 uncultured Cryomorphaceae bacterium | reverse complement strand
CGGCTATTTCATAATCTGATCTAGTTTTTTCTAACGCTTTCAGTACTCCTGCATTAGATGAGATTAACTCTTCTTGTCTTTTAAGCTCACTTTGTAGGTATTTATAATTAGCTTTAGCCTCTAGATAATCTTGCTGTTTGCTAATTAGTTCGGGAGTTTCAAGATAGGCTATTACCGTTCCTTTTTTGATGGAACTTCCTGCAAAATAATTTCCATTGGTTTGGATAAATCCACTTGTTTTTGCGTTAACTGAATATACTGCATTACTAGGTAATGTCAGTATGCCTGATGCTTTTACATAGTCGTTTATTTTTATTTGGGTGGTTGTTCCAAATTCTAAACCTATAGAATTAATTTGTGCAACGGTAAGATGAATGCCATCTTCATGATCTTCATGGGCACCATGTCCATGTTCATCGTGTCCATTTTTTGAAGGGGAATTATTGCAAGAAGCTAATGATATTGCAAGTATTATGTTTGAGTATATTAGTATGTTTTTCATTTCGTATTTTATTTATTTGTTAAAAACTGATAGTAAAGCACAGATTTGTTGTGTCTTACAATTTGTTCTAGATAGTTCATTTTATTTTGAGATTCGATATTCAAGGCATTGAGTAATTCAAGATAGGAAAGCGTGCCTGCTACATAGTTGAGATGAGCGATTCTCGAAATTTCAGCATTTGTAGTTTGTAGTTGGTTTTTGTAATATTTCGCACCTTCTTGGTAAGTTAGTATTGCGTTTAATGCCTCTGTAGTTTTATTTGCGTAATTCTTTACCAATGCCTCTTTTTTGGTGTTGAATGCCTCGATGCTTATTTTCTGAGCGTTTACTTTTTGTTTTGTTTGACTTTTAAATAGGGGTAAACTAACTCCAACTTGAAGTCCGCTATAAAAACCTCCTTGATAATAGTTTTGAGCTGCGTAGCCAACATTAAACTCTGGTTTTGCAGCAGCTTTAATCATTTCTATTTTTGCTTCTGCTATTTTTGTTTGTTGTGAAGCTTGCGCTTCCCAGATGTTAGCAATCCCAGATGTGTTATTGGATAGCAGTGTCAACGTGTCAATGGTGGTTACTCCTTCCATTGATACGAGGTTTTGAAATTGTGTTTCAAGCGATGCTATTTTTAAAAGAGTTTGTTTTCTAGCCAATTTATATTTATCCAACTGAGATTGAATACTTAACTGCTCCAATCCATTTGCTACTCCAATTTCCACTCTATTAACCGCAATTTCATAATAATTAGAATAAGTGTTTATTAGTTTGTTGTAGCGTTTATTTATTTCTTTTTGATACAAAATTTCTTGATAAAGATAAGAGACATTCAAAGTGAGTTCTTTGATGCTTATTTGTTTGTCAATTTGAGAGCTTGTCACCAATTCATCTTGATATAGGTTGGTAGATTTTGTTACTTTTGGATTCTTAAAATTCTGTACTATTCCTATTTGGTTAACGGTCTGTCCGTTGGGAGTAAACAAACCATCTCCTTGATAGCCAATATCTGTATTTCCAGGATTGTATTTCATTCCTTGCAAGGACTTAAATTGCTCTATTTTAAAGTCATTATATTCAATTGAAGGATGACTTTGTATTGATAGTTGCACTGCGCTATCCATAGAAAGTGTGGTGCTTTGTGCGTAATTGGTGTTTTCTAATGCAGTAAGTCCAATCAAAATAAACATTGCAATGATGTTTCTATTTTTGTACTTTCTATTTTGAAATTTTTCTACCCAAATATATAGAATAGGCAAAATAACCAAAGTAAGAAAAGTAGCGGTAAACAAACCACCAATGACTACAGTTGCCAAAGGTCGTTGTACTTCGGCTCCTCCAGAATTTGAAAATGCCATAGGTAAGAAACCAAGCGATGCCACAGCTGCGGTCATCAAAACAGGTCGTAGTCTTGTTTTCGTTCCAAGAAGAACACGTTCTTTAATATCGTTGATTCCTTCTTTTTTTAACTGATTAAAATAACCTATCAAAACGATACCGTTTAACACAGCTACACCAAACAATGCGATAAAGCCAATGCCTGCTGATATACTAAAAGGTAAGTCTCTTATTTGTAATGCAAAAACTCCTCCTATGGCAGAAAGAGGGATGGCGGTAAAGATCAAAGCTGCTTGAGAGATGGAGTTAAAAGTAAAAAACAATAAAATAAAAATCATTGCCAAAGCGATGGGTAGTGCTATTCCAAGTCTTTGTTGAGCTGCTTGTAGGTTTTCAAATTGACCTCCATACGTAAAATAATATCCAGAGGGCAACGTTATTTGAGTGTCTAATTTATCTTGAATATTTTGAACTAAAGTGGCAACATCTATATCACCTACATTTACACCTATGGTAATTCTTCTGTTGGTGTTTTCTCTGGAAATTTGCATTGGAGCATTTACTAACGCTACGTTCGCCACATCTTCAAGGGTGATTTGTGCACCGTTGTCAAGGGCTATAAATAAACCTTTTACATCTTCGATTGAGGTTCTGAATCGCTCGTCCATTCTAACTACCATGTCAAATCGTTTTTCACCTTCGTAAACAACGCCAGCTTTTTCTCCAGCAAATGCGGTTCTTACAAATGTGTTAACCTCTTTTACATGCAATCCGTACTTTGCTAGTTGATCGTAATTATAATCAATTACGATTTGAGGAAGACCGACAGTTTGCTCCACGTTTGTAGATGCTACACCTTCTATGTTTTTTATTAATTGTTCTACTTCTTTGGCTTTTGCGTACATCAAATTTAGGTCTTCTCCGTATAGTTTTATAGCTATATCAGCTTTCGAACCGGTCATTAATTCATTGAATCTAAGCTGAATGGGTTGAGCGAACTCTAAACCTAGTCCCGGTATTTCGTTTAATGATTTGGTAAATTTTTCAAACATTTCTAATTTGGAATGAGCAGATGTCCATTCTTCTTTTGGTTTCATAATGATGACGTAATCTGTAATTTCTACAGGCATTGGGTCTGTTGGGATCTCGGCAGAACCTGTATTACTCACTACATCAATTATTTCAGGAAAATCGTTTAAAAGTTTCTTTTGAACTTTCTTAGTCATGATTACACTTTGTTTCAGTGAGCTTCCTTGTGTAATGACCTGAACCATTGCTAAATCTCCTTCGTCCAATGTTGGGATGAATTCTCCTCCTAATCGAGAAAAATTGAACACACTAATCGAGAAAACAACTAAAGTAATGAGAACAAAAATAAATTTGAATCTCAACGCTAGATTTAATATTGGACGGTATCCTTGTTGTAAAAAATCAATAATCCGATCAGATATTGTTCTTTTGTTGGTGATCTTTTTGCTTAAAAATAACGAAACCATCATAGGTACATAAGTTAATGATAAAATTAACGCACCACCGATAGCTAGCATTACTGTCTGTGCCATTGGTTTAAACATTTTCCCTTCAATCCCTACTAAAGCCAAGATTGGGATGTAAACCATGAGAATGATTATTTCTCCAAATGCTGCTGAACTCCTGATTTTTTGTGAAGAATCGATCACTTGATTATCCATTTCTTCTTGAGATATTCTCATTCCTACATTCTGGTGTTTTATTCTGTGAATAATAGCCTCTACTATGATAACTGCCCCGTCAACAATAAGTCCAAAATCAATTGCCCCTAAGCTCATAAGATTGGCCGAAATCCCTAGGAGATTCATCATAGAGATGGTAAAAAGCATTGCTAATGGAATGACTGATGCTACAATAAGACCAGCTCTCCAATTGCCTAGTAATAAGACTAGTATAAAAACAACGATTAGTCCTCCTTCTATCAAGTTGGTTTTTACTGTGCCTATAGCTGTATTAATTAATTTATCTCTTACAAGATAGGGGACTATTTTTACGCCTTCTGGCAAAGATTTTTGTACTTGTATGACACGTTTTTTTATTAGTTCAGTTACTTGTGCTGAGTTTGCTCCTTTAAACATCATTACTTTGCCGCCAACTACTTCTTTTCCGTTCATTACCATGGCTCCGTATCTTGGCGCTTTTCCAAATTGAACTGTGGCAACATCTTTTATAAGTAGAGGGGGAACAGATGCGGTTGGAATTACTATATTTTCAATATCCTCCAGTGATTTTACTAATCCTTCTGAGCGTATGTAGTAAGTGTTGGTTGTCTTTTCTATGTATGCCCCTCCTGTATTTTCGTTACTTTTTGCTAAAGCCTCGTATATGTCTTTGACGCTAATGTTTATGCTTTTTAAGAAGTTTGGATCAATGGCTATTTCATATTGTTTTAGAAAGCCTCCCATTGAGTTCACTTCTGCCACTCCTTCTATTCCTGAAAGTTGTCGTTTTACTATCCAGTCTTGTATGGTACGCAATTCTGTTGGTGAATATTGTTTTTCAAATCCTTCGTCTGGAATGAGTGCATACTGGTATATCTCCCCCAATCCTGTAGAGATGGGAGCTAGCTCAGGTGTTCCTAGTCCATCTGGAATGCTTCCCTGTGCTTGAATTAAGCGTTCGTTGATTAGTTGTCGCCCTAAGTAGATATCAAAATGTTCTTCAAAAACTACGGTTACTACTGATAAACCAAATTTTGATATTGAGCGTATTTCTTCTATGTTTTGTAGCGTTTGTAGGGAAAGCTCAATGGGAGTGGTGATAAACTGTTCTACCTCTTGTGTCGCTAGAGTGGGAGTGTTGGTTATTATTTGTACTTGATTGTTTGTGATGTCTGGTACTGCGTCTATCGGTATCTGACGTAAAGATACGATGCCCCAAAAGGTAAGAGCAACGACCATTATGCCTATTATGAATTTATTCTTAACCGAGTAAGAAATGATTTTGTCAAACATGATTGAAATGTTATTAATTTATAAATGATACCAATTTATTTGTGGTAAACAAATCTTCTTTTTGTTTATCCAAATATAATTGGCATGAATGTAAATGTTGTTTGGATTTGTTAGGTTTAATAAGTGTAAAAACTGTAAAATGTGATAACTAAATGTTATTCAAAGTTTTTATCAGGTAAAAAACGGTATTATCCAAATAAAAATAGAAAGAGTTATACGGGAGGATTCCAGAAATACTCAAAAGGATTGTAGGTGTAGTTAGATATATAAATCTCTTGGGGTGTTTCTAATTGAGTGATGAGTAACGGAGGAAGATCTAGTTTTTGTAATGTTATATTAGGTACAAATGTACATTGACAAACGCAAAAAGGAGAGCATGGTTCGTTGTTGGTGTCGTTCTCCGAATCTGAATTAGATGATATGTCATTACTGTTGGAGTGACTACAATGATGAATCGTTTTTCCACTTTCGGAATCTTGATGTTCGTGAGTGTGGGAACAGGGCAAGACAGAAGATGTCAAGATTATTAATGATAATATGAATGCTACTAACTTCATTTGAACCGCAAAGTTAATCAAAATAGTATAGATGCTTTAAAAGTAGATATATTTATTTTGTTGTAACAAGTAAGTCTATGTAAATCTGAGTGTTAATCGTAGTTATTGGTAGTGATTATTTCAATAGCTTTTTCGTTTTTCACGTTCATTGTAGGTGTTCCTTTGTTGGTTGTAATCTTTCCGGAAATACAAACTTTTTTTAAGTACAATTCTTTTTCGGGAAGGTAACTGAAGTTGGTTCTGTCTTTTTTCCAAATTGTAACAGAGAAGATTTGGTTGGGGAATTTTTTATCTAAATTCAAGAATGTTGCTCCAGATTTTTCGCTAAACTTTGTTGAAACTACGGTGCCACAAACGCAACTTTTAGTCCCAATATTGTATTGAGCTTGTACGGTATTTATTTTTCCTTTAGGTAGTGTTGTAGGGTTGATTACTTGAATTTCGCCTTCGCTACCTCTTGTTTTAAAAAGTTCTGTGTCCGTATTTGACTCTAGTTTATCTTGTAATTTCTCTGGTAAATTGGGAAAAAAATTAATACCAGTTAATTCTTCTATTTTGTCGATAGAGGTGGCGTAGCTTAATACTGGGTATCCGTTAGATTTATTGGGCATTAGGAACGCAAGTCCTATAGTCGTATCTCCACTGATGTCAATCATTACTTTGTAATACATTTCAGGAATACTAACTTCGTTTTCTCTTCCTTCGTTTTGCATTGCAGGTAGTGAATCGTTCAGAACTGGACCTGTTACGACATAGACTTCATTTTTATATTGAATGACATAATCTCTCAGTAGGTTTTCAAGTTCCGCCCATTTCTCTCTGTTGAGCTCAGGTCTTTGAGGAGACATATTAGAGTAAAAGTAGGATTCACTCAAGGCGGTTTGAGACCATCTAAAATCTGCCGAAGGTGCTAGGTGACCTCTGTCGTATCCGCTGTACCAGTAATCTGCTTTTGTAGAAGTGGTTGTAGATACTAATGGGTCTAGTCTAAAGTCGTTTGTTCTAGAGACATTTCCTTGAATGATATCGGGTAATATCATATGCATTACCCATTCTGCTTGTTCGTGTTTTTCAAAGTAGCCCAAGTGCATTGCTTTGTGTTTTACGAGTTCTGTTTTGTTTGGGCTAATAGGGTGACCTATTGCATCAAGTTTAACGTTTATGTTGTTTAATTTTAGTACTTCTATTTCTTTTAATATCCTCTTTTGTGCTTCTACTAAGGTTTGTAAATCGGTTTCTTTAGCGTCAATTTGATTTTCAAGTTCAGATTGGCTAAAAAGAGAGTTTGCATTTAATAAAAGCAAAAGACTCAGTAGTGGGAAGAGCTTATGTTTTGAGATGTATGTAATCATTAGGTGTTACTTTTCTTTAGTGCTTTCAAAGTTAGGCAAAATTTATACCTTAAACAAAAATATTCTTTTAGAGCTGATCTAAAGTGAATAGTGTCTAATGGGCGGGAATCTAAGTCTATTTCTGACTAAGCACTATATGAGAATTCTTTGAAGTCAACGAAAAGTGTGCTAGTTTCATTTTGTAAATGGTTCTCAAAAATTGATTATTTTTTCTTGAACCATCAAATCTCGATCTTTATTACAATCTTACTGCTAGCTTCGTAGATTCTTGATTTATAATCCTTTATAAATGGGCATTCTTTTTTCAAAAAAAGCTTTCAAACCCTCTTGGTGATCTTCTGTTTTTGCTGCAGTTGCTTGCAGGTCTCGTTCTACTTGGAGTTGCTCTTCAAATGTGTTGGTAAATGCTTGATTGAGAGCTCTTTTTGTAAGTCCGATTCCTTTAGTAGGTCGTGTGGCTAGCGTTTCAGCCATTTTTATAACGGTTGGCATTAAGTCTTCATCTGCTACGGTGTTGTATATCATACCCATTTCTTTTGCTTCCTCTGCAGATACTTTGTTGCCCATAAACATTAAGGCGGTAGCACGTTGCATTCCTATAAGTCTTGGTAGTGTAAAAGTACCTCCACTGTCAGGAACTAAACCGATGTTGCTAAACGATTGTATAAATTTTGCGCTTTTTGCGGCTATGGTAATGTCACAGGCTAGAGCAATGTTTGCACCAGCACCAGCAGCAATTCCATTAACTGCGCATAAAATAGGTTTTTCAATATTCCTGATCAATTTCATGATAGGATTATAGGTGTGGTCAACAATTGCCTCTATACTTGGACCTCCTTTTCGAGTGGCTTCTTCTAAATCTTGTCCGGCACAAAATCCTCTTCCATTAGCCGTTAGAATTATAGCTCGTATGGTTGCATCTTCTTTGCAAATGTAAAGTGCTTCGAGGGTGTCGTTAGCCATTTCAAAATTAAAGCTATTCAGCACTTCTTGGCGGTTCAGAGTAATGATGCCAACACCATTGTTGACTGTAAATTCAATATTGTCGTATGTTTTCATATATTCTCTAGTTATAAGTTTGCAAAGTTACCTTTTTTTTAAGGAATTATCAATTAAGGTTTTCTCTAAAAAACATCTTGTTAAAAACAAAGATATTGAAAGACTGTTGCAGAAGTCCTGATTTTGAATAGTCTTAGCTATTGTTAATTATAAGGTTGCTTATCCTAGTCTTTTTCTTATATTTGCCGTTCAAAATTTATAGAAAATGGCAGACGATAAAAAGATTATATTTTCAATGGTAAATGTGAGCAAGCAAACGCCAGAAGGAAAAAAAATACTAAATAATATATACTTAAGCTTTTATTACGGAGCGAAAATTGGAATTTTAGGACTTAACGGTTCGGGTAAATCTACTGTGATGCGTATAATTGCGGGATTGGATGATAAATACCAAGGAGATGTTGTGTTTTCTGATGGATATTCTGTTGGTTACTTGCCGCAAGAACCTAAGTTGGATGAAAATAAGACCGTAAAGCAAATAGTAGAGGAAGGAGTCCAAGATACAGTTGATTTACTTAAAGAATATGAGGAGATCAACAATGGATTTATGGATGAAGAGGTATTGAATGATCCAGATAAAATGGAGAAATTAATAGATCGTCAGGCTAAAGTTCAAGAAAAAATTGATCAGGTAGGGGCTTGGGATTTAGATTCCAAATTGGATTTAGCAATGGATGCGCTTCGTACACCAGATGGAGATACACCAATCAAAAATCTTTCGGGAGGGGAACGTAGAAGAGTTGCCTTGTGTCGATTGTTATTAAAACAACCTGATATTCTTTTATTAGATGAGCCTACCAACCACTTAGATGCAGAGTCTGTACATTGGTTAGAGCAACACCTTTCTCAATATAAAGGAACTGTGATAGCGGTTACCCACGATAGATATTTCTTAGATAATGTGGCAGGTTGGATACTTGAATTGGATAGGGGAGAAGGGATACCTTATAAAGGAAATTATTCTTCTTGGTTGGAACAAAAACAAGCAAGACTTCAAGCCGAGGAAAAACAAGAAAGTAAGCGTCAAAAGGCTTTGGCAAGAGAGTTGGAATGGGTTAGAAAAGGAGCTAAAGGTCGTCAAAGTAAAGGGAAAGCTCGTTTGAATAATTATGAAGCAATGCTTAGTGAGGATATCAAAGAAAAGGAGGCTAGAATCGAAATTCCGATTCCCAATGGACCTCGATTGGGAAATGAAGTAATCGAAGCGGTTAATGTAGCTAAAGGGTATGGAGATCGATTGTTGTATGATAATTTAAACTTCAAACTTCCACCAGCGGGTATTGTTGGTATAATTGGACCCAACGGAGCTGGTAAGACTACTTTGTTCAGAATGATTATGGGAGAACAATACGCACGAGAGTTGATAGTTTTACCACCTACTTCCATCACTTCGTTTCCTCCACTTATAACCTCATAAACGGTTTTATTAGCATCAACATCCTTGTGTGCTTGATCTACATAGCCAATTTTTACCGTTGAGCCAATTTTAAACTCTCCGGAGTTAGGTGTTTCTTCTCCCATAATCATTCTAAACAAAGTAGTCTTACCAGCTCCGTTGGGTCCAATTATACCAACAATACCCGCTGGTGGAAGTTTGAAGTTTAAAT
>CAMZLL010000042.1 GCA_947311505.1 uncultured Cryomorphaceae bacterium | reverse complement strand
TTAATGATAATTTGATGTATGATAATTTTTTCATTCTTCAAGAATAATCAATAAGAAATCATTTTCAAACAAAAGGACTACTAAAAAAAAGGCAAACTCGTTTTTTTTTTCTAAACATTAAAAATGAACTAATAGTATAAGCTTGCCTGCTACTTAAAAAAACATTTTTTCAAAATTCTCTTTTTTATTTCTTTACAAACTTTGCAGAACAGTTTTGAGAGCTACTCACTACTTGAATTAGGAACATACCCACTGGAAGTTGACTAATCGATACTGTGTTTTGATAAGGAGATAAGCCTCCTTCTAGTACTAACTTCCCATTTAGATCAAATATTTTATAAGACGTTACATCTTCTACAGTACTCTCTACATCAAAGTTCAATTGATCTGTGACAGCATTACTTTTTAACTCTAAATTGCAAGAAGAAAAATCATATGCAAACGCATCTTCATTGTAAAGGTTCGTTTTATTCATTTTCTCTATCTGTAAGTCTAAATATTCTGTAGTGATGCTATCTGGAAGGACATAAAGATGCTCAAATTTATCAGAAATATCTGCATATACTTTTCGTTCTCCAAATGCAGACATACCATAAGAAGATTGTGTAGTATCTAATGTAGCCGACTTAAAATCTAAGCCACAAGTTACATCTTGAATAACCGCATGAAATTCTACCCCAGCTGTCGCATGAAAATCTGTAGTGAGATGAATTTCTGTACTTGCCTGATATGTAACCTCCATTTGGCTGCCAATAGTATTATCTGCCGTAAGTGATTCATAACCCGCAATAGTTAATGGACTATAGCCAACTAAATTATTATATAAATTCTCGTCATAGTGTCTATCGGTTTGTATAAGAATAGTAGCCGATTTCGGAAGCATAATTTTTCAATTTACTACTAATGTTCTTGCGGACTAGAATGTTCATATTTACTACTATTTCGGCTATTATTTTTATACTTTGTTGGGCATTGGGCATTATTTTTTTATCATCATTTTTGTCAATTGTGTTTGATTGTCAACAGTCAGTATGCAATGATAAAATCCTGCTGCTAAGTTGTCACCTGAAAAAGGAATATTATAAATTCCCTCTTTAAGTTGTCGGTCAACAATTTGATTGAAAATGGGTCTGCCGAAACTATCAAAAACAGTAAGTGTAACATTGCTTGTTTTTGGTAGCGTGAATTGAATTAATGTGTTATCGCCAAAGGGGTTTGGGTAAATGTTTAGAGAATTGTCAAATAAATAATTGGGTTCTTCCACAATTACGTTTTGGTTTTTTATTAATGCCGTGTCCTTTACGCTATTTGATAAGTCATGTTGTGTGTCATCATTTTTATTACGTCCATTTCCGTTTGGATTAGCGGTTTTTTGGGTATTAGAACATAAATTTGGGTCAATATACGCGTGAAAGTTAGACCCTGCCTTTATGTGAGTTCCTGGTTTCATCACTATACTTTCTCCTGCAACCATATTTACAATGGTTCCAGGCTCTACCGTAAATTTTTGGTCTGAAATGATGGGTTCTGCATAAGAATTACCAGATGTTTCTTCAGGGGCAACTGTTAATGTCCCTTCTACTCTGAAGCCTTGGTCATAAACTATTTTTCTATTATACAGGGTTAAATCAGGGCATTCTCTTATCCATTGGGCTTGTACTATTTCAGCATGTCCTTTGTTGTCTTGCCCACCATATGGAGAAGTTGTATTACCTTGAATATTATTGATGTAGTAGTCGAACACAATATCATAAACGTTTGGTGGTGTTGCTGTACCATCGGCTCCATCAAAATCCGCAAAAAGCATATAATTCAGTGAACGCAAATGGTAAAAATTATGAGGACAATTGTTAGGGTCGCAAGGGTCATTAGGTAGTGGGTTGTCAGTTCCATCTACAGCATTATAGAAACCACTAGAACCATCATAAATGTGTTTGGTGAACATGTTCCTAAATCGAATCATATCGGTAGTTGTAAATGGAGTGCCTGGCTGAAAGTTGTAAAAATCCAACGGCAGCCATGTTACGATAGCACCATGGCTGATATCCTCAATGTATTGCGTAAATCCAGAATATTTTGGCACTTTGAAAAATTGTGCAAACCATGTCCAACTCCAACAATCCCTTTTTAGCACACTCCATCCTGCATGATACCACCAGTAGGAATTATCGCCTGTTAGTCTTAATACATTAGCATTATAAAACTGATTTTCACATGGGTCATAAAAATTAACATTTCCTTTGTACAGGTTAGCGATGGTTTGTGCTTTTGTTAGAAAACTTGCCTCCCCTGCTGTAAGCCCAATAAACATTAGTGCTCTGCCAAAACCAACTTGCATATTAATTGCTACTCCTGTGGCATTACTTGACGGTTCTTGCAACATACCCCAACTGTTGCTCCAGTAACCATTTGTCAAGTACCACCAAAGTGTTTCATCTACTCTGTCTTGCAGCCAATTGGCATATTGTCCTAAGGTTGAAAATGTTATGCCGAACTTATTGCAATTGCATGTGTTTGCGGCATAATTTGAAGGGTTGAGTTCATCAAACTGGTAAACCGGTTCGCTGAACAATGAAGGTTCCTCAAGCTTTATGAAATAAATGAACCGGGAAAATGGGGCAACAATATAGCCGTCCTGATACATTTGAGGGTCAAATGACCATCTTGGCTCATTATTATCGGCATCTGGGTTTATATCGTGCCTGTTTTCCATCATGCACAATGATTGCAAAACAAATTTGTATAGGTATGCTTTGTCTCCTGTTGCTTTATACATGGCAATATAGCCCTCCAGTAATTTTGACATTCCATCTCCGAAAGTATTCGCATCATTATTTGGGTCTGCCGTGCAGGGTTGGTGGTCAACATTGACCTCATAGGTATTGTATAGGTCATATTCTTCTTTAACAGGAATATCACCATAATTTTGTGCTGCTAAAATTTTGAAGCTTATAACTGCAGCTATGACTAATATTGTTTTCATGAGATTATTGTTTACGTTAATAGTTTATTCTTTTTCGAATGTTAAGGTTCGATTATTCCAGTAAAAAAGGCAAGGGTCATCAATACATATATTATTAACAATTTTCAATTCTTTATTAGTAAGTCTTAAAATTTTCCATTTTTCACCCACCATTATATTACTACCAGCATCAATGCTAAGTCCCAGCCCTTCTTTCTTGTCCAAATATTCTCCGATATTGCAAGCGCTTCCAAATGCACCATCAGAGAATTCCCAAGTTCCTTCTGCTGTGTATAGCGCTTCACCAACGGTATCAGGCAAAATTGAACAAAACTCCTCTTGAAAATTGGTGAAATAGGCTCTGTAAACACCATCTGATATTCCATTCTTAGTTAATTCCATGTATTGTTCAACACTTGGATTAAGGCGAGTCACGCCTTCCATAGATACTAACCGCCATTTACCTGTGATACGTTTCATTTTACTGCGTAATGAAATAGCAGAACCATCTTCATACGTTTTTTTGCAAGCATTCACTGTCAAGAGTATGCTAACTGCGAGCAATATTTTTAGTATCATTTTCATATTCTGTCTTTTTTGCCTTGTGCCCAACAATGTAGTTTACATATTTAGGTAGGACTTGATTGTTATTAAGATAGTAGAGATTATGGAGCATCATGAAGTCTAAACCTGAGTAATAGCCAGATGTTGGCAAAGGGGTTCTTCCCCTTAATACGTTCACACCATCTTTTGTCTTATATTGATAATTATTCGTAGCTAAATATTTAGGACCAAACCACCTTTTAGACATATTCCACCCCTTAGGACCAATATCTCCACTAACTTGCGAATCCCCAGGGCTAAACTCTGGAAAAGTATAAGGTCCCTCGCAAGGAGCTGTTATTAATGTTTTTTTAACATAAGAGATATAGGGATCTAGTAAACTAGTCGATATGTCAAAATCAGCCGATGAATGATTATTGGTATATAATGTTATAGTATAAGCATTCATATCTACATCATGTAAATACCCCATTACCATCATATGAAAAGGATCCCAACCATACCTTGCACTTGTCAGTGCAACCTCTTCTAAAGTGTGATCCTTACGTGTAGTATGATAAAATGGATAAGGCGAATTGTTTTCAGTCCAAGATGCACTGGTAGCCGCATAATTCATAATATCTGAATGAGCGTTCCATCCCCACCCTGTGTTTGGAGAAGGAGGCAACATTCTAAAAGCTTGCCACTGAACCCTCCGAGTAAGACTTGTAAAGTCATGAAAACCTGAAGGAATTCCATAATAAGGAAGCGCCAAATTATTATCATGAATCATGTTACCTATTTGCGCCAAAACAAATGAATATTGCGTACCATTACCACCTTTATCACTATCCACTTTATTGCCATTTGGCATCATAACCTTCCAAGGATGAATGTTCGATAATTTCAAATGATTCAAAATTCTAGCTGAATTGTCTTTTGCTAGTTGCACAAAATTAACTTGAATAACACTACCATCTAATTTAGTAACTGGCACACTATAATTAGGCATAGACACTTTAGTCATTAGAAAAGCTTGCATTAAAGAACCTATTTGATCTGTACTTGGTGAGTTTTCATATTGCTTATCCATATCCACATAAGCTCCTGGAATGTTAGGGTAATTATCATCGCCTGCACGCACATCACCACTCCAATGTACAGGCCATTGATGGGGGCAAGAATCACCTAATGGGCTAACTTCATAATGGTGGTATTTTAAATCCATACATTCCTCTACACTAAACACTGTATGCTGTGGTGATTGTCTAGTAATACTTGAATTTAAGTGTTGGTAGTGTTCGTTAGATGGAGTCTCAATATTACCCCACGAACAAGGATCTGAAAAATCATCTCCAAAATATTCTTTTGGAAAATCTTCTCTATTAAAATAGCCATTTAAAGACGCAGGGTAATCTCCTTGATTTCTTCTAATATGTTTGACATGAACTGTAGCAAGATCCTGAGGACTTGACTCGTTTATAATTCCTGTATTAAAAGGGAACTCTTCCTCCGCATATAAGTCCAATCGTTCAAAAGCCTTGTATGCATAGTACAACTCGGTACGGGTCATCGGCAGATCTTTAGTTCTATTCCCGTCAGAAAGAAGCTTATGCTCTGTAGCCAAGGTAGTAATATAAAAAGCTAACAATTGCGTAGCATCACCCATTCCTATTTTCTTACTAGATTTAGAACCTACGTGGCGTTCAGATATCGGTAAGCTCTCCCCTTGATTTTCTCCTATATACACAAAGTCGTTTCGCAAGCGCCAGCGGTAATACCAGTATTTTTGAAGTATTTCATGGTCGGTATCATTGCCTATCCCACCTTGGCTATGTGCCAATACCCCTGACATAATCATTAATAAAAATAATAGTTGCTTCATAATTA
>CAMZLL010000041.1 GCA_947311505.1 uncultured Cryomorphaceae bacterium | reverse complement strand
TTGTTGAGAACTAAAGTGTATTTGAAGCAATTGTTCAACTTGACTATAGGAGATTATATCCAAAGGATTTCATACCTTTCTATATCGCTTACCTAGAAAAAGAAGATCCAAACTATGGATATAAAAAATACAAAACGCACAACAAGGATTATTATGGACTAGTAAAAGATTTGAAAAAAGTAAAGAAACTAAAAGCTCTGACTCCTGATCAAAACCTTACAGCACTTGCTAAGTGTTGGGCAAACGAAAGTGGTAAAAAAGGTGTAATAGGACATCACCGAAGAAAGTGTGCTAAAAATGGTTTCTCTGCAGAGTGTTGTAGCTACCTAGATGGTGTAGATGCTATGGAGCATGTGTTGAATTTACTAATAGACGAAAATATTTCCGATTTTGGTCATCGAAGAATAATGCTGAGTCCGTATGTCAAACTAGGAGTGGGTTTTGCAGCTCATAAGAAATATGGTAATTGTTTGGTAATGGATTTTAACTAATACTATTAACCAATATCAAATAGTTCAAAATAAAATGATTTATTGGTCTATTTGATATTGGTTAATGGTATATATTTTATTTCTTCGATTTGAACAAACCATAATTGGTGGTAGATTTAATTTCTAGCAACAAACATGGTTTTAAAATGTTTTTTGATTAAGTGTTGCACAGGCAAAAAGGACGAAACTAGTCCTATTATAACTATCAATCCAAAAATCATGAGTATATCTCCCCAAAGTACTTTTACCGGCCAGTAGGCAATAATGCTATTTTCGAGCGTAATCCAATGATAATACAATTGTCCGTAGCAAACTCCAAAACCTACTAGAGCGCCCAAGAAAGCACCTAAGAAATTAATCATCAATCCTTGTAGTACGAATATGTTGCGAATCATAGGCTGTGTAGCGCCTAGACTAATGAGCGTGCGAATGTCTTTTTTCTTATCAAGTACTAACATGGTGAGCGATGCTATGATGTTGAAGGTGGAAATCAGCATAATGAATCCCAATATCAAAAACACCATCCACTTTTCAGCTTCATTGGTTTTGAAAATTAGTTCGTTTTGTTCGTATCTAGTTTTAGCAGAGAAATCTGCACCTAAAATTGTTAATGCTTTTGCTTTTACTTCATTGGGATCAGCATCTTCGTTGAGTACTATTTCTATCTTGGTTCTACTGTTTTGGTATTTTAACAATCGTTTGGCAAACGGTAGTGAAACGATAAAATACTTCGCATTAAACTCTGGATTGATATCAAAAACACCTTCTACATAAATAGGTTCGGGGTTGAATGCGCTTTGGTTGTTTACCTTTAATTTTTCGCCTCTGAGCAAACCGTAAACCGTCATTTTGCTAAAAGATGCGAACGAAATACCCAATTGTTCATATACACCTCTTCCAAGAATGGCTATTTCATCGCTTTCTGAGGCGGGCTCAGGTAGTCCTGCGTACATATCGTTTCTGATAAGATCTGTTTTGAAGAAGTCTGTTCCTACACCTTTCATAGTGGCAAAGGTGTAGTTGTCACCGTATTTTACCATCGTAATTTCTTCTATGGTTTGATACACATATTTGATACCTTCAATATCTTTTAGTTCTTCAAACGCTATTTGATCTACTTCAAACGTTTTTCCTTTGGAGGAATAGATTTCTATATCAGGGTCAAACGAATTGTACAAGGTTTCTATCAAGTCTACTATTCCGTTGAGTCCACTCATTACGATAATCATAGCGGCAGTACTGATGAAAATACCGAGTACCGATATTGCTGAAGTGATGTTGATTACATTTTGAGATTTTTTTGAGAAGAAATACCTTCTTGCTATGTACAGTGCCATTTTCATAATTAGGCCAATGTATATTTTTTTCCAGGCAATGCCTTTATGATTCCTTTGAATTCGAGCATCAGCAATTGGGTAGATACGACACTCATCGCCAACCCTGATGTGATGGTAATTTCATCTATAGAACGAACTCCGCCCTGAAGCGACTCCACTAAGGTGCTTTCTTGTTCGTTGAGGTCTAAGAATAATTGTTTTTGTATAACTGGTGCGTTTTTCTTTTTAGCACTTTTATCCCACCCCATAATGTATGCTACATCTTTTGCGCTTTGAAGTAAATGTGCTTGTTCCGTTTTTATCAAATGATTGCAGCCTTCAGAGGCTTTGTCTCCTATTCTGCCAGGGAGTGCAAATACAGACCTGTTATAATCATTGCCTAATTTTGCTGTGATAATCGACCCTCCTTTGATGGCGGATTCTACCACTACTACGGCATCTACCATTCCAGCTACTATTCTGTTTCGCTGCGGGAAATTTTCTCGTTCTGGTCGTGTATTAATCGCATATTCGGTGAGTAACGCTCCGTTTTTGATGATTTCTCCGGCTAGGCTTCTATGCTCAGTGGGATATACTCGGTCTAATCCGTGGGCAAACACTGCTATGTTTGGCACTCCTTGGTCGGTAGCGTTTTTATGTGCGCAATAATCGATTCCAAATGCCAAACCACTGACTACGATGACTCCATATTTGTTTAGTTCTTTGACTAGTTCTTTGCAAAATTCTCTACCATAATCGGAGCATCTACGAGTACCTACTATGGCTACCATCCTATCGTGATTTAGGTTTTGATTTCCTTTTTGATAAAGAATAAGTGGAGCATCTGAACAGTGCTTCAGGCGATTGGGGAATTCGGGCTGATAATAACTAAGAATATGTGTGCCTTGCTGCTCTGCATATTTTATTTGAGCATCTGCATAGGATAGGTTGTTTTTGTCTTGTACGCCATTGTTTAGGCTAATGCCAAGTGCACCTAGTCCTAGTAATTCTTGTTCGGAGGCTTTGAATATGGCTTTTGCGGAGCCAAATGCTTCTATTAACTTGCGAGCTACGGTAGGGCCTACTTTTTCTATTTCAAGTAATGCTATTTGATATCTTATGTCTTCTTTTTCTTCTTTCAAGGGGCTCAAATGTACGCATAAAATAGCAAATAGGATTTTGGGGACAATTAGCAATGTTTCGCTGCGCTCTTTTTTCGCTTTGCTCAATTGTTTTTGGGAAGGGGGATAACGATTATTCGATTCACGGGTTTAGATACTTGATGAAATTTACTTCGATTTTTCGGAGTATGTTTTTTGAGGGAATGGAGCGAAGCGGAATGACCGATACTTTGACAAGCTCAGCATAAAAGCGAACATCAACCTATAAAATAAAACACATAACTAACACATATTCAGCTGGTTCTAATTGCCGAAAACCTTTTTGCCTTACTTAGAAAACTCCAATCTAAATTCCCAACAAAAAATAAAACGCTTGACACGCCTTGTGTCTTTGTGTGGCCAGAACACGTAAAGTTGTTGACCCAAAAGATGGTGCATCTTGGGGGATTTGCGAATAAGTGGACTTTTCGAGGGGTAAGCGTCCTCGCTGTTACATTTTGCTAACTATTTGGTTAAAAGTTTTAAGATACAGTTGTATTTTTCTCAATAAAAACATCCAAGTGACTTGAGCCCGTAGGGCGTTTATTAGTCCTCTCTAAACACAAATACAAGTTTGTAACAAATGTTTTTATACAAAACGGAAAAACTATTTTTTGAAAGTGCTAATATTTGATGATAAAGCACATTCTTTTTGACTACCATCAACATTGAGGGTATTTTGTTGTAGAAATGCGTGGAACGTGGGGCTTAGTGATAGATCAAAGGTCTGTACCAATAATTTTTAACCGACTTTAGGTCTTTCGTCATTTCAATTAATACAGAATGCCAATAAATATTGGAAGATGGTATCCAGGCTTCTTTTAATTCATAACATTCGATACTATCATTTACTTTTAATATATTTACTACAAATATATTTACAGAAACAGGATGAATAGTGATGGCGAAATTTGGTTTTTTTACGTACTTAAACGTTGTATCTATTTTTAGAAGTGATATTTCACTCGTGTCAACGACTAAAACACTAAGCTCTTCAGCAAATATAGAATAAATAAAATCACCTCGAAATTCTGCACAGAGATTTAATGTTATATTTTTTAATTTACCTCTATTTATTTTTTTGAAAGATTTTCTAAATGCACTATTTGTTTCTAAGAATTCGAATATTTTAATGCAGTATTCATTGTCGCCTTTGACACTTTGAGGATAAGAATAATTTGCAAAAATAAAAAAGCATAAAAAAAATGATATTTTCAAATTAATAATCATGGTTTAATATTTCCTGCTCCTTTGGCTGCGTATTTAATAAAGTATGGAGCACCTACAGGAGGAACTTTACCTGATTTCATTTGATTTAAAGCATCTTTATTTAAAGGTATGTATTGTTCGTTTTTCAGAGTTAAAGTTAGGCTGTTTCTTATTTTAGGGTTAACTGAAATACCCGTATAAGACAGCCTAATACCAAAAGAAGGACCTAATTCTTTTCGTATTTTATTTTCAAAATTTGGGTTTGCTCCCAACTTTCCAAACGTACCACTTGTATTATCTACTTTTTGACCTATTGGGTAGAGGTTATCTTTTATAAGCTCAGCATCTGATATTACGAGGTCATTTCTGCCAAATTCTAAAGCCAGTTTGTTAATCTTAGATGCTAGCTTCATATTAGCAAATGGATTATTATACTCCTCCTCTAAGATAAAAGAACCTGCAAAAAATGTCTCTATTAACTGCTCCAACTCCTGCTCGTTTAATTCTAAGGTTACTTTTTTCATTGGTTTTGTTTATTGTGTTTATTGGATTTATATTGTTGCGGAATGCTCGGAGGGTAACGGGTAACGTTTTGTTGTGGAATCTTTGATATTAACTGAGTGATCATTTAACAAAATATTTTCAATGTATAATTCAATATTCTCGATTACTCTATCTTCATGTATGTTCGCGATAATATATTTAAAATATAAATAATCTATATGTGGAAATATATAATAATTAACTTGTGAAGTTTGACCAGAATCTGTTATTTTCAATGCTAAGTTAGCGTTCAAATAAATTGAGTCTAACGTTAAATTATCTTCTTCAATTGTCGCTTTAAATTCAAATTTTGATATTTTTGAAATCTCAACAGTCTCTTCCGCCATAGAGGTTAGAGCTATTATTATGGGTGATGTATTTGTATATCTTATTGAGTTAGTATTGTGAGATGATTTAGGAATTTTAATGTATTTTCTATATACACTATCAAAGTAAAGCAAGGAATCTATTTTAGCAGTAAATAAATTAAACTCCCCATAATAGCTCATAGGAACAAAATCTATTTGAAGGTTTTCTTTTTTTTTGTTCAACGCATTGCACATGTCTGATGGAGAGAGGAACACTCTACGGCTCTTCCTTTCTTTGTCACAGCTATCAATAGCAATAGTGAGAAAAATAACATATATATATTTATAGAAATCTTGGATTTTTACTTTTCGTAACATTTGAGTTATTTGTTTTAGGAGAATTTAAAATTGTTTTACCCGTTTTTTCAATAACATTAGATTCTTTATAAGACCCTACTTGTGTTCCAAATATCGCTTTGTTCAGAATTGCAGAAAACGCTTCATATCCAGACCCTATCTTCGAATCATCTGAAAGGCTATAGTATTCTTTTAATTCTGATTGTTTATCTGAAAAACTTTCATCTAATGATATTTTATAAGCTCGTAATAATTGAAACTTACTAGAATTAAGATAGGCATAATATATTTGATAAGGAAATGACCAGCCTGAATAAACAGCTCCACTTATCATATCAAACAACCCCTCCTCCATGCTCCAAGAATACTCTACAGTACCTTTATCTCCATCATTTAGAATTGATTTATCATCAACTTTTAAAGCTGCTGTAAAAAGCTTAGCTTCAACTTCAACTTCAACCATAGTTAACCCCTCTTTTCTTCCTGAATAATATTGAGACTGAAAAGCGTGAAATAACTCTTCAGCAACCACGTTTAATAAATCATCTCCTTTAGCACCAAAAAGCCCTGTCCTTTTAATTGAAATATATTTAGCATCATCATAATAAAAGCCTCCAATTCTTGGTTCTGTTAGCAGACCATATAGTAACCCTGGACTTTTGCCTGTTGTTTCTTCTATTTTTTTCATCGAACTAGAGCTACCTAAATGAATTATAACATCAGATTCTTCAAGATAACTCCATACTTCAGCAAAGTATTTATCCTCCATTAAAGCTGCAATCACTTTTTCAAGTTTTTGTTTTTGACCTTTCTTAAGTTTTGACCCCAAACAATTTCATCACCTAAAACATCGATGAAAATTACGGGTTTATTTGCTACAAAAACATAAGGAGAACACCAAGGATAAATTGCTTGTTGCTTATCAATACTCATCCATCTACCCAATCGAGAATCTAACATTCTATTTCCAAAATCTAAATGATTTCCAGAACCTCCTTTGACTTCATCATTCTTCTCCATCCCGATAAACCCATATCTATAGTCAGCGTTACCAGCCTTCCCAAATCTCCCGGGCATTAGCATGCCGAATGGGTAGTACTTAAATAATAAAATAAGACCTTCAGAAAAATCAACCTCAGAATTTGAT
>CAMZLL010000040.1 GCA_947311505.1 uncultured Cryomorphaceae bacterium | reverse complement strand
GATCTTCTTTTTCTAGGTAAGCGATATAGAAAGGTATGAAATCCTTTGGATATAATCTTGCTAGGTTGAGATATTGAATTACTTGTTTAGCGTTTTTAGAAAGATAAGTAACATCTTCTGCTGTGTTAGCTGTTTGTATTTGTTGAGAACTAAAGTGTATTTGAAGCAATTGTTCAACTTGACTATAGGAGATTATATGCAAAGCAATACTTAGAGTTAATAATATAATTTTCATGACTTACCTTTAGGCACATAACTGCATAAACTTAATATAGTTACATTCTTTTAGGTAGAAAAAAAGCCACTAATAATTTAGCAGCTTTTCGAATTCTTCAATGTTAAATGTTTCTAAGGTTCTATCGTAACTGTTTCTTCAGAATTGGTTTCTTGCTCTATTTTGATTACTCCTAAAATATCTCCTTCCACCACGATATCCAATACAAAAACGCCAGCTTGACCACTTTCGTAGTATTCGTTGAAGTTAAAATTTGCTTTTCCAGACCCATCTGTAGTAGCATGTTGCTCATATCCTTCTCTTGCATTCAAAGAATCAGGTAAGTTTTCCCAAAGTAAATCTACTTTTTTGTTACTAGCTATTGATCCATCTTCATTGATAACAGTAATAGTAGCAGTTGTATCTTTCTTTTTATAACATGACGTTACGCTAGTTGCAAGGAAAGCAAAGGCAACAAATATCCAAGCGAATTTTAATGATTTTAACATAATATTAGTTTTTTGTATTTTCAAAAATAGGTATTTTATTTAGATTCTTAGTTATATAACGTAGAAAAATATAATTGGTTGCTTTTTTAAAAGGGTGTATTTATTAAAGTTGGTTTCAAATCAATTACACAGAAGACCTTCGCTGATGGATTATTTACCCTATCGAAAAGTCGATGAATAGGTATATCAAATCATAAGTTTAAGTATATTTGTGGTTCAAAATTTAATTAAAATGAAAAAAACGATATTATTAGCATCATTATTTATGCTAACATTAGGGCTTAACTCATGTGGTAACGAGGATAAAAACACAGACCAACACCAAGAAGAAACAAGCCAAGCAACCACATCCGAAAACACTGAAATAGCAGTTTTAGATGCTAAAGATGTAAAAGCTTTAGAAAATGCAAACAATGAATTATTAAATATAGCTCCTCCCAAAGCAGCAAAAGGAACAAAAGTACTGATTAAAACATCTATGGGAGATATCAAAGTATTGCTCTACGATGAAACCCCCGGACATAGAGACAACTTTGTGAAGTTGGTAAAAGAAAACTTTTACAACGATATTTTATTTCATAGAGTAATCAAGGATTTTATGATTCAAACAGGAGATCCAAAATCTAAAGGAGCAGCTAAAGGAGTCAATCTTGGAGCAGGCGGACCAGGATATACACTTCCAGCTGAAATAATTCCTGGTTTGTTTCACAAAAAAGGAGCGTTATCTGCTGCACGCCAAGGAGATCAAGTAAACCCTCAGAAAAACTCTAGTGGGTCACAGTTTTATATTGTAACAGGAAAAGTAACTCCACGTGCACAACTTGATCAAATGGCAGCACAACAAAACAAGCAAGCGCAAGATCAAGCTATAGGTGCTTTTTTAGAAGATCCAAAAAACGCTACTTATATGGACAAATACAAAGCCTACCAAGCGATGTACCAAACACAAGATCAGGAAAAAATGGCTGAAGCACAAAAAGGATTTGAAACCTTGATAGCTGAAATCACACCTTTGGCTACAACCAATTTGGAATTACCAGGCTACTCTGAAGAACAAAAGAAAGTGTATGAAACAATAGGCGGAACACCTTTCTTGGATAATAACTACACCGTTTTTGGAGAAGTTATAGAAGGTCTGGATATCGTAGATAAAATTGGTTTGGTAGCAACAGCTCCTGGAGACCGCCCAGTAGAAGACGTAAAAATCATTTCAATGGAAATTGTAAAAAAATAAAGAATGCTCAATAAAGTTGCTGAATTACTTAAAGAAGTTGAAAGCTTTGCTGCTAAAAACATTGAAGAATTAGAACAATTTCGTATAAAAATGCTTGCTAAAAAAGGTGCTATCACCGCATTAATGAGCGAATTTAGAAATGTTTCTAACGAAGATAAAAAAGCATTTGGACAGCAAATAAACAACCTAAAGCAAACTACTCAACAAAAAATAATAGCGTTAAAAGAACAATTGGATCAAACAATTAATTCTTCTAACAAAAAAATGGATTTAACTCGCTCTGCAGAGCAAGTACAACTAGGAGCAAGACATCCAATTTCTGTAGTTCGCAATGAAATTTTAGACATCTTCTCTCGAATTGGTTTTATGGTATCAGAAGGTCCCGAGATTGAAGACGATTGGCATAATTTTTCAGCATTGAATTTCCCGCCTGAGCACCCTGCCAGAGATATGCAAGACACATTCTTCATTGAGAAAGAAGTAGCTTTGCGGACGCACACATCATCTGTACAGGTGCGTGTTATGGAAAATCAAACTCCACCAATTCGAACTGTTTCTCCAGGTCGGGTTTTTAGAAATGAAGCTATTTCTGCCCGTGCGCATTGTATTTTTCATCAAGTAGAAGGCTTGTATATTGACAAAGACGTATCTTTTGCAGATTTAAAACAAACCTTGATGTATTTTGCCAAGGAAATGTTTGGAGAGAAAACAGAAATCAGGTTAAGACCCTCTTATTTTCCGTTTACCGAGCCAAGTGCAGAAGTAGATGTTTCCTGCAATATATGTTCAGGAAAAGGATGCAACGTCTGTAAACACACTGGATTCCTAGAAATAATGGGATGCGGTATGGTTGACCCCAATGTTTTAGAAAATTGCGGAATTGATAGTTCAGTGTATACTGGTTTTGCATTTGGAATGGGCATAGAAAGAATAGCAATGCTCAAATACCAAGTAAACGATTTACGTCACTTCTTCGAGAACGATTTGCGATTCTTAAAACAATTTACTTCAGCTTATTAACTATTTTTTTTTCGCAATACGATAAACGAAACAAATGAGAATAATACTTTTTACAGGCAAAGGAGGTGTAGGTAAAACGACTACCGCTGCGGCTACAGCCATTCAGTGCGCTAAAGAAGGCCAGAAAACCTTGATAATATCTACCGATCCGGCACACAGTCTTAGCGATGCTATGGACATGGACTTAGCTCCCGAGCCAATAGAAGTGAGCACCAATTTGTGGTGTATGGAATTTGACGTTTATTACTCCATGAAGAAATATTGGGGCAGTATGAAAGAAATGATGAACGCTATCTTTAAGTTCAAAGGCGTAAAAGACGTTATTGCCGAAGAACTTTCTGTACTACCAGGAATGGAAGAAGGAGCAGCATTTCTATGGTTAGAAAAATTTTACAGAGAAAAAACCTTTGAAACAATTATCATTGATAGCGCACCAACAGGAGAAACACTAACCTTGCTTTCATTACCACAAGTTATAAAATCTTGGATGACAAAAGCTTTCCCTGGTCAACGTTTTGCCATTAGAACCATTGGAAAAGTCGTCAGAAAGACTACTGGCGTACCATTAGACAAAGGATATGACGAGATGCAAGATTTATTTGACAAGTTAGAACTGATTCAAGAAGTATTCTTAAACCCCGAAATAACCTCTATCCGAATTGTAGCGAATCCTGAGCGTATGGTCGTGCAAGAAGCAAAACGTTCGTATTCTTATTTGCAACTTTATGGATATAATGTAGATGCGGTAATTGTAAACCGTGTCATACCCCAACAAGACAATGTATGGCTCAATGGATACATTGAAAAACAAGCAGAATATCTTGACGAAATAGAAGAAAGCTTCGAGCCTATTCCTATTTTCAAAGTACCTCATCAAGGTAAAGAAGTTTTTGGTGTAGCATTGTTAGAACAAATTGGTGCAACTTTATATAAAGACAGGAAACCTTCAGATATCTTCTTAGTAGAAAAACCAATTGAAGTAGAAACAATTGAAAATGGATATCGAGTAAAAATGAAAATTCCTTTTATAAAAGAATCTGATTTTAAACTCAGAAAGTTTGGTGATGAATTAATTATAGAAATCAATAACCGTAGAAAGAATATGTTTTTACCTAAATTTGCTAACTATATGAAGTTAGATAAACATTCATTTGAAGCGCCCTACTTAACAATTGATTTGATAAAAGAGTAAAACCAATAATCAATTGGTACAACCCTCTAGTTGTAAAACTGAATTATTAAGCGTGTTTTAACGTCAAGTTATACCATTACGTTAAAATGTAAAAAAAATCTCTAAAAAGCTTTCGCATTGCTTTCATTATCTTGTTATTTTTAAAGAAATGAATTTATAGATATGACCATAAACAAAAAAATCGGTAACTAAATGAATAGCTACCGATTTTAAGTGATTTTTTTATTTCTTATTCCGCAAAAGGAACAACAGAAACAAATGATCTATTATTTGCTTTCTTTTTGAACTCTACTGTACCTTCAGTAAGAGCAAATAAAGTATGGTCTTTTCCCATCCCAACGTTTTCACCTGGGTGATGTTGTGTTCCTCTTTGACGTACAATAATGTTACCAGCGATAACACCTTGACCTCCAAAAATCTTAACACCTAATCTTTTAGATGCTGATTCACGACCATTCTTTGAACTTGAGGCTGCTTTCTTATGTGCCATTTTATTATAGTTTTAATTTTCTATTTAAATTTTTAATAGAAAAGGTTCGTAATTATGCTTTTCCTCCGTCTAATTCGTCTTGCCAAGCTTTAAGCTCGTCCCACTTACCATTAGCTGCCAAGTCTGCTTGTTTACACCAAGTAGAAGCGTCTTTTCCTGCTAATCTAGAATGGGAAGATAGAATTTCTTTAATAGCTTCTGGAGTAGATTTAGCTACATCTGCAAATGTCACCAATCCTGCAGCAGTTAATGCTTCAGCAATCTTTGGCCCTACACCTTCGATTTTAGTTAAATCATCACCTTTTTCTGCTTTTTTAGTAGCAGCTTTGGGAGCTTCTTTTTTTACTTCTTCCTTTTTAGGAGCTGCGGCTTTCTTTGGAGCAGAAGATTTTGCACCGCTAGCTAACACGTCAGAAATCAAAAGCTCTGTGAACTTTTGTCTATGACCATTAGACTTTTGGTAACCTTTTCTTCTTTTCTTTTTGAAAACGATTACTTTATCTCCTTGAACATGACGTTCGATGGTTGCTTTTACTAAAGCACCTTTTACAGCTGGGGCGCCAACACTAATATTCCCTCCGTTATCCACTAAAAGTACATCAGAAAACTCTACTTTGTCTCCTTCTTTTCCTTCTAATCGATGCACGAACAAACGTTGATCTTTTGCAACTTTAAATTGCTGCCCTGCTATCTCTACAATTGCGTACATAATTATTATTTATTTAATTTTCAGTTGGCAAATATATAACTTTTTATTTAATAAGAGATATCAATTATCAATTATCAGATTGGGGACTTGGATTGTGGTCGTGTGAGGCTTTACAAATAAAAACTAAAAGGCTTATCCGCTTGTTTGCCCAAAGAAATATTTGGCTTAGTCAAAAACAAACCACTGCCTCTCCCTTTTACAGGAGAACGAGAGGGATTTAATTATCACGGATAACACTGGTTATACATTTCTGGTTCTACCGAGTTTAGTATGGATTTTAAAAATTCGTCATCTAATATTGATATCGTATAGCGTTTTTTTTATAATTGTATAATGTTAGATGATTAGATATAGCTATTTTCTCGACTTCGCTCGAAAACCAAAGAGTAGATCTTCGAGCGAAGTGGAGAAGACTACCCTCTAGTAACCCCCACACTAAACTCAGTAGAACCACATTTCTAAACTTCTCGTTTTAATTACCTTTTGGTGCAGATTGGGTAAACAAGCGGTAAGCATTAAAACTAATTTCATTTATTTTGGACTATTTTGTATCTAACACAATGGAATAACAATAAAATTCATGAAATATAGTTGGCTTTACAATCTTCTTTTTAACTTTACAAAAACCAAAATAAATTGAAACTAAAAGAACCCATAACCTTAGAAAAAGCTTCTCAAATTCTTAATTGTGAATATGTAGGAGCACCCAATCAAGAAATTACTGGATTAAACGAAATTCATGTTGTGGATTTTGGTGATTTGGTTTTTGTAGATCACCCAAAATACTATGATAAGGCTTTACACTCTAAAGCTACTTTTATACTTATAGACAAAAAAGTGGATTGTCCGATTGGAAAAGGGCTTTTGATTTCTGATTGTCCGTTTGATGACTTCAATAAATTAACAAAAATGTTTGCTCCGTTTTCTAAATGGGACAAAAACTTTGGTGCAGATCCTGTAATCGGAAAAGATACGTTGATCCACCCTAATACGGTAATTGGAAGAAATGTCAAGATTGGCAACAACTGTGAGATACACAGCGGTGTAGTTTTGAATGACCACACTATACTAGGCGATTATGTAACCATACAAGCCAATACTGTAATCGGAGGTACGGCTTTTTACTATAAAAAGAAAGATAATAAATATGAGCGTTGGCACACCTGCGGGTACGTACATATAAAAGACCATGTGGAAATAGGTGCGCTTTGCACTATTGATGCAGGGGTAACTGGAGTAACAGTGATAGGTGAAGGATCAAAACTAGACAATCAAATTCAAGTAGGCCATGATACACAGATAGGAAAAAATTGCCTAATAGCTGCACAGGTGGGCATATCTGGATGCGTGACAATAGGCAATAATGTAACACTCTGGGGTCAAGTAGGTATCGTTAGTGATGTCTCTATTGGTGATGGAGCTGTACTTCTTGGAATGGCGGGTGTGAGTAAAGACTTAGCGGGGGGTAAAACATATTTTGGTCAACCTTGTGGAGAGGTGCGTATAAAATTTAGAGAGCTGGCAGCGATTAGGAGTTTGCCGAAAATTATTGAAAATTTATAATATCTAAACATATTGCAACTAAACAAGATGGGTATTGCGTTAGGGATAGCAGTGGCAGCTTTTTGAATTGCCGACTTAGTAAGACTTTCAGCATAAGAGCGACTTTAGGAGCTCCTTCTGATGTTAGTCTTACTTGATGGCAATTCAAAAACTATAACGGATAGCCCGTAAAAACGCTCAAGAAAAAGGTAAAAATAAAAAGATGGAAGTAGAGAAAACGAGAGTACATAAATTATTGCAAAAATTGGAGCTGAAGGAGTTTAAACTGACTTCTTTGCTAGAGATTACTCGTGCTATTAATGAGAATTTCTCTACGGATAAACTTATTAATATATATCAGTACATCCTTCGAGACCAATTGGGCATATCGAAATTACTGCTTTATAACTTTGATAAAACGGACTGGAAATGCTTGCTCAAATATGGGGCAAAGGGACACGCAAAAAAAATTAACGTCACAAAAGATCTGGCGTTAATCAAGGACATTACGGTTATTGAATCTTCTGCATTAGACTCTTTGAATGCTTTTGATATAGTGATTCCTGTGTATCACAAAAATGAGCCTTTGGCCTATTTGCTTCTTGGAGATTTGAACGAGGACAGCCTAAAAATTAGCCCTACGATAAAACACATGCCTTTTATCCAAACGCTTACCAACATCATAATGGTAGCGATAGAAAACAAACGATTTGCTAAGGAAAGTCTGATTCAAGAACGAGACAACAAGGAACTAGAATTGGCTGCTGAAATGCAAAAAATGCTACTGCCATCTGACATTACAAAAAATGATAAAATTGAGGTTGCTGCAAGATATGAAGCGAAGCAACTGGTAGGCGGAGATTATTATGACTTTATCCAATTAAATGAAGATGAATACGTGCTTTGCATTGCTGATGTGAGCGGAAAGGGGGTTTCTGCTGCTTTGCTGATGAGTAATTTTCAGGCGCATCTACGTGCAATAATCAAGTACAACCACTACAACATGTCAATGCCTGAATTGATAGAAGACCTCAATCAAAGTGTAAACGATGCTGCTCAGGGCGAAAAATTCATCACATTTTTCATAGCCTATTACAACTCAAAAAAGGGCATACTAAGATACATCAATGCTGGACACAACTACCCTATCTTAACAAATGGAGTAACGATACGAATGCTTAATAAAGGATGCGTTGGTCTAGGAATGTTTGACGAGATTCCTTCTATTGAATATGAAGAATTGAAGATTAATAAAAATGATACATTGATTTGTTTTACAGACGGGTTGGTGGAATTGGAGAACGAAAATGAAATTCCGTTTGATGATGACAACTTGATAGAAATCGTACATAAGAACTATCATCTATCTATGAACGAACTAAACAACCTCATCTTTAGGGAACTTGATATTTACAAAGGAAAAAATGATTTCTTTGACGATACAGCTTTGATGAGTTGTCGTTTTTTTTAGTAATTAGTGCTACTTTTAACAAACTCCGAAGACATTACATCTAGTATTAGTGTCTGGTCGGACATATCAGTCGATATTTTGTTTGGTTTGGTTTGATTGCGTGTTTCTTTTGTAGTATCTGAATGATAAATATCTATGGCAACTATGGCAGCTACGAATGACCAAATAGGCACTGCCGCCTTGTCGGTATCTAAATAATTATTGAGAACTCCATGTACAAAGTAAGTGACTAAACCAAGCATGAGCATCATTACCACTCGCTTCATTTCTTTATCTTCTAATCTTATATACAATTTGGAGGCGGTGTAAAATATGGCTACCAAAAGCCAAATCATAGACCCCAAACCAAAGACACCTTGTTCTGCTAGGGGTCCGAGATATTCGCTATGCGCATTTCCGCCTGTACCAAAGTTGGTACTGATAATAGTCAGATCGCTTGCAGATTGATACGGAGCATATACCATAGCATACGTACCGGGACCAGACCCGACTATTGGATGATCTTTAAATATTTTGATGGCGCAACTCCACCGGTTGAGTCGCTCCAGGTTAGAAGCATCGGACGATACGTTGGACATAGATTCTAGCTTCTCGCTAAAGTTATCGGTGGTATGTTCTGCATCGTTTTTGTTGAGCATATAACTTATCTCTGTCCAATTGAGTAATAAAAACATCCCCATTACTCCCCCAATCATAGCTAGGTATTTGAATTTTATTTTGAATACAAATAATAAATAAACCATCCCCGCAGCAACGACACTGAGCCAAGCTGCACGGGTGTAACTAAAGTATAAGCCCACCACATATATGCCTAAAAGAATATACAGAAGCCCTTTGGAAGCGGTATCAAACTTAGGGTTGAATGCCAGCGAAACAATTATCGGAAAAAACAAAGCGATAACAGCTCCATAAGACGTGTGATCTTTAAAAAAAGGACTCATAATCCAATGCCCAGTTTCTTCGCTAAAGCCATAAGTAGCGTGTTTGGCAACGGTAATGACTAACACTAAAGCAAGCGGCAATGAAAATGCCCAAAGGAAATTGTTAATATTAGTTTTTGTTTGTTTGAAAAAATGAATGGCAAAAAAGTAACAAGGAACAACAAACCACAGCTGCGAAAGCATAAACTTAAATGAAACCAAAGGTAATTCGCTAGTCAAAGAGGTGATAAAAATCCAAGCGAAATGAAAATAAATAGCAATACTTACAGGGTGATTGACAATGCGCGCGTCTCTATATTTTGCACCTTTTATTTGTTTGAATGCAAAAATAAGCATCATCACAAATAAGATAGGTTCTGTGGGGAGATAAATACCTACACCGCCTGTCATTTCTTCGAGATTTAAAGAAAGCGGCACACAGAAGACGACAAATAAAAACAACTTATCTAATGCAAATAGAGCCGCAAAAGCAACAAGCAATGCCAAGGGAAGTAAATTCAATAGATAAAAATCTTTCTGTACATACAGAAAAAGATTAATCATCAAGAAAATTACCCCAATAATATAGACACCATATTTGTTAAGAGAATTGAGCACGTAGTTTTAATCTAATTCTTTAAGCTCTTTGAACTTCTCATAAAACAACAATAATACGATGGCTAAAAATAGGGTTGAAAAAACAGAAACGACTACAATTAACCAACGGATTGGGTACGATTTTTTATAAGGCTTTGTGGCATCTTCAATCTTGAACCGATGCGAAATACTGTGATGTGCATTGGTCTCGGCTAGTTCATAAGCCGAACTGTAAGTCGCTAATCTTTCTGACAGAAATTCGACCTGTACTTCAAAAGATTTTAGAACCGATCCGTATTTTTCTGTCATATCTATTTTCTTTTGATAGATTGCTTTGGTTTCTGGATCTTTTGCGGTCATCATGGCTACCGTTAATGCTTCGTAAGCATCTTGGGTAACCACGCCTAAACTGGTTAGTTTTGACATGGTATCGTTAATCATATTCATGTCGTTTTGTAGTTTTTCTAGCTTCTCTTTTTTAATAGTGAAGTCATACATAGCACGTTCATGAATAATAGAATTTTTAGTACTATCATACAGCTCTGAAATATATGCTGCTATGAGCATTGCTGTATCTGGGCTTTTGTCTAACACCTCAATCAGTACTGCTCCATTTTTATTTCTACTATAACTAATAAGGTCTGAATAAGTTTCTGATAAATCTAGGTTCTTCAGGTCATCTGTAGTATCAATTTGATAATGCTGCATTAATTGATACTTGTTGACAACTTTTTGTCTAATGGCAGAAGACTCTAATATTTGAAGCATTTGCTCTACTTGTTCTTCCTCTCCAAATTTAGCAACGTCTTGATCTTCTGTGATGGTCTCAGAGAACACAACCGAACTAGACATAGTAGGATATATGGTAACTACGGACTTAAATTTCTCTTCTATCAAAAGAGATACAACAGCTGAAGACACCGCTGCTAAAACACCAAGTATTACTAGAATTTTTCTTGATTTCCAAAGAAAAGAAATAAGGTCGTTGGCATTGAAATTTGAATTTTGATTGGTCATTTTTATTTATATTAAGGTCGCAAAAGTAATAATAATAGTCTTAACACCAATTAAGAAAATATATTGCATAAAAAAGGCTTCCTTGAAAGGAAGCCTTTAGAAAGTTAAATTAGTTTATCTTATTTGATAACCATAATTTTCTTAGTTAATCTTGATTCGTTAGTAATAACTGAGTAATAATATTTACCAGCTGCCACGTTAGACAAATCAACTAATTCAGTGTATTCTCCTTGTGCCATTGCTCCTTTTTCAATAGTTGCAATGTTTTTACCTGTTGCATCCATAACTTTAATAGTTACTTTGTTGAAAGACTTGTTTAAATTAAAAGCAATAGTAGTATTTTCTTTTGCTGGATTTGGGAACGCACTCATTTGAATACCTCCTAAGAAATCATTTGATTCGATACCAACGTTAGAGTTAGAAACAACTGCAAATAATGCGATGTTATTGTTCAAACCTCCAAACATATCATCAGTTACTGCCCAAACACTTCCTGCTTTGTGAAAAGCATAACGATTTCCTTCTCCATCTGTATCAGAAGCTAAGCCAATAGTATCTCCAGAAGCTTCAAAAGCAGAAGCATCCATTGCAATAGCAAAGTTCGTTCCCATGATTGAAACTGGTGAACTAAAAGGAATAGAAGTTAAAGCTGGCCAAGTAGTATCAGCAGCACCTACATGCAAACTTGCGCTTCCCAATAAAGAAGAAGGACCTTCAGCAGAATTAGGCACCCAATTAGTACCATCATGAGTATAAGCTGCATTAGCTGCCATAGAGTATATTTCAAAAGTAATATTAGCCCCTTGTCCCATTACGGTTTTCCCAGTAAACAAAGCTAACACCTCTTCTATATCAAAGTTTAATTCGTTAGAGTTTTCATAACCTTGTGCACAAACATTTAATGAATCTACATTAGAGCCATATACATAACCTCCACCATTATAACCATAGTCACTAACACTACCTCCTGCAGCAAAATCAGGAAAGAAATTTCCAGATGAAGCCCAACCGGTAGTATCTTCTGCCACTTTCAAAGAAGTCTCTGATCTGTGAATGTTTTTAGTCTCTTTAATGAACGATTTTCCTTCAAAACCTGTTTGAGCAAATGATGTTCCAGCAACTACTGTAGCTGCTAATAATGTGTAAATTTTTTTCATAATTTTAATTTTACGTTATTTTATATAATACATACAAAGGAACACAATAATATTGAAAGAGTTGCCTAGAAGAAATAAAAAAATGTATTTTTTTTGTTTCAACCTTGGTTTTCGTTGTTTTATAAGCCTTTTTAGAAGACCTATCAATGAAAACTTTATGAGAATTAAAATATTATTGTTAAATAAGAGGTTTAATTGCCAACTTCACTCATAAATTTGATACGAACCATTCGCAACTCTTCTTCGGTGTAATCTTCATCAAATTCTTGATATGCTTCTTGGATATCGTCTGTTTCTGCATCTTCTAAGAAATAATCAAAAATTTCTTCTATTGCATCTTCATCAAGCATCGTGTTCAAACAATAATCGATATTGAGTTTAGTTCCTGAAGAAACGATATGCTCTAATTCTGTAAGTAACTCTTCTAAGGACAACTTTAAACCTTTAGCGATAATTTCTAAAGGAAGTTTTTTGTCAATATTCATGATAATATTGACTTTATTGCCACTTTTATTAACGATAGATTTTACTACAAAATCTTGTGGTCGAGTCAATTCGTTTTCTTCTACGTACTTTGCTATTAAGTCTAAGAATGGTTGTCCGTATCTTTTTGCCTTACCTTGTCCTACCCCTACAATACTTGGTAACTCTTCCATGGTTATGGGATACTGTATGGTCATATCTTCTAATGAAGGGTCTTGAAAGACTACAAATGGCGGAACATTCTTTTGTTTTGCTATCTTTTTTCTCAAATCTTTTAGCAACGTAAAGAGCACCATGTCTGCTGCTTGACCACCAGTACCGCCACTCACAAATTCGGCTGCATCTCCGGTATCACTGTAATCATTTTGCTTGATAATCATAAAAGATTTTGGATGCTCTATAAAATCCAATCCTGCTGGCTTTAAATATAAAGTACCATAAGATTCTATTTCTTTTCCTAGTAATCCATTTACGACACATTGCCTAATGGCTCCACTCCAATAGATTTCTTCGTGATCTTTTCCAATTCCAAAAAACTTAGATTCTTCATGTTTATTGGTTTTTATCTCGCTATTGGACTTACCTGTAAGTAAGCTCACGTAATATTTTAACTTATGTTTGCCTCCCAGCTGACTTACGGTTTTTAGCAATGTAACGATATCATCCTTTCCTTCGGTTTGCTCTTTAGGATATCTAGAATTGTCGCACATGTCTGCTCCTTCGCCATTAATTTCATCAAATTCTTCTCCAAAATAATGCAATAAAAACTTCCTTCTATTCATACTGGTTTCTGCAAAAGAAACCACTTCTTGAAGCAACTGAAAACCGATTTCTTGTTCTGCTACAGGTTTTCCGTGAAGGAATTTTTCTAATTTTTCTATGTCTTTATAACTGTAAAAAGCTACACAATGTCCTTCTCCTCCATCTCTACCAGCTCTACCGGTTTCTTGATAGTAACTTTCCAAACTTTTGGGTATGTCGTGATGAATCACAAAACGCACATCAGGCTTGTCTATCCCCATACCAAAGGCTATGGTAGCGACTACAACATCCACATCTTCCATAAGAAACATGTCCTGATGTTTTGCTCTTACTTTAGAGTCTAATCCTGCATGATACGGAATTGCTTTTATTCCATTTACTGTTAACACTTGCGCTATCTCGTCAACTTTCTTTCTGCTTAGGCAATAAATAATTCCCGATTTACCAGTTCTTTGTTTTACAAATTTGACGATTTCTTTTTGCACTTCTTTTTTTGGGCGAACTTCATAATATAAATTAGGTCTATTAAAGGACGCTTTGAAAAGCTTAGCGTCTAACATACCTAAATTTTTCTGAATATCTAATTGTACTTTTTCTGTTGCCGTAGCAGTCAATGCAATAATAGGTACATTATCTATTGCTTCTATTATAGGTCTAAGTCTTCGGTACTCGGGTCTAAAATCGTGCCCCCACTCAGAAATACAATGCGCTTCATCGATGGCAAAAAAGGACAGCTGCACGCTTTGAAGAAATTCAACGGTCTCTTCTTTTGTTAATGATTCTGGTGCAACATACAATAGTTTTGTTTTGCCGTTTCGCACATCTTCTTTTACTTTCTTTGTGTCGGTTTTATTCAATGAAGAATTTAAAAAATGTGCCACACTATCATCTTCGCTCACGGCCCTAATAGCATCTACTTGATTTTTCATCAATGCAATCAATGGCGAAACAATAATAGCTGTACCCTCTAGCATCAAAGCGGGCAATTGATAGCATAATGATTTCCCACCGCCAGTTGGCATTATCACAAAGGTATGATTACCTCCTAAAAGATTTTCTATGGTTTGCTCTTGTAAGCCTTTGAACTTATTGAATCCAAAGAACTTTTGCAACGCATCTTTGGGTGAAATATTTGAAACTTGTATCATTTTATAATTTTAGCTTCATAAAAATACAACAAATAACAATTGAAATTTAATTTTAACCTCTTTTTTATTCAGTTAATTTATCCACTTTGTTTTGTGCAGTTTCCATAATTTTATCAGCTTCTTTTTGAGCTGTACTATCCACTAGATCTGCTTTTTCATTCCCTTGTTTACGTGTTTTATCTGCTTGTGCATCTGCTGTAGCTTTCAATTTATCAGCCTGAACTAAAGATTTTGCTTTCAAAGCCTCCACTTCTTTGTCTGTTTTTTCTTTCAGTTTTTCGGCAGCCTTTTGAGCTGCTATTTTTGCCAACGGATTCTTTGCTTCTTCCACCAATTTATCTGCATTTTTGTACCCCTCTTGCTTGAGTTCTTCTGCTGCTTTATCAGCTTCTTTACCTGCATCTTCCCTTGCTTTGATAGCTTCTTTTTCTATTTTTAGTGCCGCTTTCTCAGCTTCTTCTCTCAGCTTATCCGATTGTACTTTTGCTTCAGCTATCAATTTATCTGCTTGCTTTTGCGCATCTGCTAGTAATTTTGCTGCTTCTTCGCCAATTTTATCTTTCAACATCTCTTTACCTTGATCAACTAGGTTTTGTTTAGCATCTTTACCGGCATCTTTTAGATTTGTTTTAATCTGTGGATCCATAATATTCCCCATAATATTTATGGTCAAGGGTATATTGTCAGGTATATTTACTTTTTGCCCCGTAGCATCTTCGACCTTCCCTAACAAACCAGATAATACTTCATTGGCAGCAGATCCAAATGCTTCTTTTGGTATTTCGGTTTTAACTTTATACTCTATATCTTGATCAAACGAGGTAGTACCTGATATAGTGGAACTATATTTCCCTAATTTGATAGGCGATTCTTCAAGCCATATCTTACCGTCTTTAAATTCAAATGACAAATCCATATTTTGGATGGTTTGGTTTTTAAATTTATCTAATTTAATTAATTTAGAAATCTTTTCAAACACTGGCGCTTCAGTTATTTTTACAGAATTAGAAGTAAAGTCCCCTAAACCTGTAATCGTTGAATAGATTGGATTATAAAATTCATCAACCTTTGCTTTCATATTCAGTTTGGTCGAGAATTTACCTTCACAATATTTAGCTATGGGCATATATTTCTCAACAGTATTGAAATACTTAAACGACTCTTTAAAGGATAGACCGTTGATATCATAATCAAAATCAATCAATGCTCTTTTAGGAGACAACGCTTCGTAGGATCCGTTCATCCCTATTGTTCCTTCTAATACCTCTATACTTATATCCTTCATCGTTGCTATTCCATTTTTAAGGGAAACAGCTCCTGATAAATTATACATTGATAGACTATCGTATATCATCTCATTTACTTTTGTATTCAAAGCAAAATCTACATTTCCAGGCACTACAAAAACCTCAGCAGTAGCACTATCATAGACTATAACTTCTGAATTTTCTTCACTTACCTCTACTACCTCTACTGCCCCTTCTGTTCCCATCAGCTCGTCCACATTCATCAATTTAGACGAAACTAAAAACTGACCTTGCAGCGTATCCCCCTTGAGCGCATACGCCATATAGTTTTGTATATCTCCTTTTGCGGAAAAATCACTTGATCCTACACGAGACTCAAAAGCACTTAAACGCAAACTTGCAGGTGTAAATGCAAAGTGCATACTATCTATCTGCACATCATACGGGAGTGCTGCTGTTTTATAATCCATTTCTGAAACAATCAAATCTCCTTCTGCTTTAAATTCATCGTAATTTTCTTGCTCAATGCTAGACAATTTTCCCTCTAGAGCAATGTCTGCATTTATTATCCCTGAATAAGACTCTCCTTCTTCCAAAGGAATCACTTTTCCAAGTTCTGCCAAATCCAAATAACTCGCTATAAGACTTTTTATATGGGGATCGGTCATTGGATGCGTTAGATACAAACTTGCATCAATTTTGTTTTCCAAAAACTTCAACCCTAAACTTTTAAGATCCACAATTAGGTTATCCAAATCGGGACCTGCAGTTCTTTTGATGTTCAAATCCATAGAGATATCTTTTAGCTTACTAGGCAAATCAGGATACTGCAACCAAGCGTTATTAATCTTAGTAGTCAAATCAAAGCCAGGCATATCAGTGTCGCTGTACTTACCGTTCAAACTCCCTTTAAATTCTATACTCCCGTCTGTCTTGATATCATCAAAACTAGACGAATAAGCACCCGGCACAACGCTCAACAAACTTTTAAATGTTTGGTCTATGGTATTAAATGTAAAATCAAAGTCCATAAAATCATCTTTCATAAGCATATCCCCATCAAAATGCAATTTCAGTTGGTTTAATCGAACTTCATTTTCCTTGAACGAAAGCGTCATTTCATCTTCAGGCATATCAATTCCTAGATCACAATTCATAGCGAAAATGCTTTCATCAAAATACGCTACCTTGTCGTACACCATAGTAACACCTGTTTCCTCGGTTATGGTTTCAATAATATAATGAATATCATCTATAGCAATTTTCCCGGAATGGTTAAAATGCTCTAAATGCAAATAGGTAAGACTTGGCTTGTCGTTATAAGTAATATCGCCATCAACAATAGCATATTCTTCGAGAGCAAACTTAAATGCGGAAGTCGGTTCTTCGACAACCTCTTCGACAATAGTAGTATCCACAATAGCGATATCATAATTCGCCATTCCATTTGGCAAGACCTGAATGTTAATTTTGGGTTCTATTAAATGTATAGCATCTATCTGAAATTGATCACCAGTAATAGCCGACCACAAATCTAATTTTAAACTCAATTGCTTTATTTCAGTTAAGGATACATTTTCAAATTCATCTTTACCTACAATACTCACCTCATCTACGACCAAAGTTAAGTTAGGGAAATTTGAAAAAATAGTTAGATCTGCATCTTTAAAATCTAAAGTAGCATTTATATTAGCATTTGCTTCTTCTTTTATCAATGCTATAATTTGATCTTTAAAGAAATACGGGATTAATGCCACTAAGATAATTAGCAACAAAAAAAGAATACCTGTCCATTTAAGTATTCTTTTCCAAAGGGCTTTTTTAATTTTTGTCTTACTCATTTAAATAATTTTAAACTAAATTATAACTAATAAATAG
>CAMZLL010000039.1 GCA_947311505.1 uncultured Cryomorphaceae bacterium | reverse complement strand
TATCTAAATTAAAGTAAAACTTTAATTTAGATATCTCAATTTTATGTCTATTTAAAAACTGTGCAAGGGGTAGCTATGGATACAATGTGAATTAATTTTTAGCTTAAAAATTCTGAAATTTATATTTTAAATTCTTTATTTATTTTCATTTTCTCAATAAAATATCTATCATGAGAAATAAATAAAATAGTTCCTTTATAACTCTCTAAAGCTTTCTCTAAAGCTTCCACTGTTTCCATATCTAAATTATTTGTTGGCTCATCTAAAATTAAAAAATTAGGATTGTTTGCCATCATTATAGCAATTTTTCCTCGCGACCTTTGTCCAGGAGAAAGTTTTAATATTTTTTTAAAAATATCTTCACTTTTTAGACCAAGATAATTTAAAACTTTTCTTGCTTCAGTTTCTCCCAAATTTGTTTCCCTTAAAAAATAGTCATAAAATTTTTCATCCTCACTACCATAATTTAAATTTTGTGGCAAATAACCTAAAAATACATTGCTACCAAAAATAATACTTTCATTATTTTTATTTTTATAAGCATCTAAAATCATATTAATAATGGTGGTTTTACCAGATCCATTTTTACCAGAAATTAAAAAATTATCTCCTCTTTGTATTTCAAACGAAACAGGACCAATTACTATTCCATTTTCAAACTTTTTTTGTATTCCCTTAACTTTTAATACATCATTTCCTGATCTTTTTAATTCAAAAAAATCAAAAGAAATTTGTCTGTTTTCTGCAGGTTTTTCTAATTCATTAAAACTATCTAATTTTTGTTTAGCCCTTTTCAAATTTCTACCAGCTGTTCTTTGTTGAGCGTCCATAACTCTTCCAGCAAAATACTTTTCATTATCATTTGAAAACTTTTTCAAATCTTTTTTTCTTTCCGCCTTTACTTTTTTTCTTTCAATTTCTGCTTTATATTTATTTTTTTGTTTTTGATTTGCTGTTCAAAGCAACCAATCCCTCTCTTTTTCTTCTGCCCGCTTCTGAACAAAATCACTATAATTTCCATCATATATTTTAATTTGATGTGAGCTGTTATCTAAAAACAAAATTTTTGTTACTGTTTTATCTATAAATTTCCTATCGTGTGAAATAATTAGAAAAGTAGCATTTGATTTTTTTATAAAATTTTCTAATGCTTCTATTCCATCTAAATCTAAATTATTTGTTGGCTCATCTAAAATAATAATTTGTGATTTTTCTAAAAATATTTTAATTAAAAAAATTTTAGATTTTTGGCCACCAGAAAGTTCCGATAAAGCTATATCTAAATATCTTTCACTAAAATTAAAATCATTAAAAAATGATAAAACTTTGGATTTATCTTTCTCTTGAAAATTTAAATACTCTGAAACTTTTAAATTACCCAAAAACTCTTGAGGTAAATAAGAGATTTGAAAATTTTTAAATACTTCAATTTTCCCTTCATAATCATTATCCAGTTGAGCGATTATTTTAGAAAGGGTTGTTTTCCCGGCACCATTTTGCCCAATCAAAGCGACTTTTTCACCAAAAGATAGAGAAAAAGAAATATCATTTAAAATAATTTTCTCTTCATATTTTTTATTAATATTTTTTACGGAAATAATTTTATTCATCTGTTTATTTATAAAAAGATAATTTAGGTATTAGAGAAAAAAATACTATACTTATCATCTTTTAAAACTCCCCTTGCAAAATTATTAATCTCACTAACTGTAACTTTTTTTAATGATTTTTTTTCATTATCTAAAGTTATTTCAGGTAAATCAAAACAGTTTTGCGCTAAATATTCCCCATATTTTTGAGGGTCATCTTGGATATAATTCATTTGATAAAATACCTTTTTTTTAATTAATCTTAATTCATTATCATTAACACTAAATTTTTTTAACATGTCCTTAATTATTTTAATAACAGTTTTTGGTTTTTCACTAAAACTAGAAGAAATTTCTATGATAGCCATTTTATATTCTTCATTCAAATATGTATCTATATCATACGATATTTGTTTTTTGTTTATTAATTCATCTTTAATTTTTGTTTCCAACAATTTATAAAACAGAAAAATTAAATCTGGATTATTTTTTTTAGTATATTTAATTGGCAATACAAAAGTTAAATATTTAAAACCTCCAGCTATATTAAAACATTTTATTTGCCCTATTTTTTTTTTATAATTATTTTTAATCACTAAAAGAGGAGCTTTTGTACCTTTTTGTATATCACCGAAAAACTTGTTTATAAATTTCACAACCTCATTATATTTTTTAGGGCCAACATAAGTAATTATCATATTATTTGGTACAAAAAAATTTTTTCAAAAACCCACCAAATCTTTTCTTTCTATGTTATCAACATCACCAAAATAATCTTTGTTAATATTGCTATTAGCAAATAAATAATCATTAACTTTATTCTGAAATATTTGATATTTATTATTAATTTCAAATTGTTTTTCCTCTTTAATTCGTTGTTTTTCCAATAAAATATTTTCTTCTGGAAAAATTGGTTGAAATACTATTTCCCTTAATAATTTTAACGGTGTTTTTAAAATACTTTTGTGAAAATTAAACTGAATGGAAATATTATCTTGATTTGTAAATAAATAATAAGAAATAATATTCTTGCTAAATTGGAAATCTAATAATGTTTTTGATGAAAAATTTTTAGTTCCCAATAAAATAGAATGTTCGCATAAATGAGAAACGCCTGCTTTTATCTTTTTATTTTCATATGCTGGTCCACCTTTAATTAATAGAGTTATATTTGATTTATTTAAATATGGATTTTGGACAAAAACTACTTTCAATCCATTCTCTAAAATTTTTATTTTAGGTTTCATTTTTATCTTTTATATTTACTGCCATGAGAACCTCTGTTTAATTTTTTACTTTTTCTACTATGCTCTTCGCCACTATTTCTCTTTTTATTTTTTTCACCGCCATATCATTTTGTATCCGGATTATTATTAACATGTTTTTTGGCGAATAATATAAAATTAAAAATAATATTAAATGTTTGTAATGATTTTGACAAATACAATGTTTCGTTATTCATAATAAATTATTATATATCAAATAAAAACTATATACAAATTAAATCAAATTTTAATTAAAATGCTACCAATAAAAAAGGGCGAAGAAGCAAGCTTCTTCGCCCAAGTGGAAGTTTTAAAAAATTAAATAAATAAATTTAAATAAAAGATTAAAACTTCCAGTATCTAAATTAAAGTAAAACTTTAATTTAGATATCTCAATTTTATGTCTATTTAAAAACTGTGCAAGGGGTAGTTGTGGATAAAATGTGAATTAATTTTTAACTTAAAAATTCTGAAATTGTTTTTTTTATATCTTCACTTTTATAAATTCCCGACCCAGAAACAAATCTATCATTTCCAGCTTCTAAAAGTTTCTTGGCATTTCATTTTTTTACTCCACCATCTACCTGCACTGGCACTTTTGGAAATTTCTTTTTAAATGATTTTATTTTTCTATAAACTTTCGCAGTAAGTTCTTGTCCTCCGTAACCTATTTTTTCAATACCCATAAATTGAATATAGTCAAAATCATATTTCTCAAAAATTTTCAAAAAATCTTTTTCTTTATGTTGGATCTGCACAGCTAAACCAACCTCTACCTTTTTTAAAATTTTAGATTTCTTTAAAAATTGAAATACATCATCTCATCTCTGAGTGGATCCAAAATGAAAGACAACTCTCTTAGGATTAGCTCTTTCAATACCTCTCAACCACTTTTCAAATCTGCCTTTTATTTTAGTATCCAAATCAACCATCATATCCAACTCTAAAGCAATTTTTTTTGTGATATTTTTTAATTTTAAAAAAGAAGTTTTACAACTAGCAGAAGCAAATGTTTTTGAAGGCACAAATTTACCATCACAAATATCTACTTGCACAAAATCCACCAACCCCTCAACTTCTTTTATTTTCTTTTCAATTTTAGAAAAACTTTTTTCTAAAATAGCAGGAATAATTTCTTTTTTCATATTTTAAGTATAACAGAAATATTTTAGTTTTAATAAAAAACAGAAACTTTTGTTTCTGTTTATGTTGAAAGAATTATTTTTTTAAATTATATTTTTTTATTTTTTTTCTATTATGTTTAGTAATAATATTAATTATATCTAATACCTCATCAGTTAAAAACATCATTGGTAATGTTGATAAAAAGAATGACAAAATTAATATTGAACTAACTCATTCATCTGGTCTCTCATGAGATATAATTGAAAACGAGAAGAAAGATAAAATTATAGACAATATTGGCACAATAATAACCTGCTGACTTTTTTTTATTTTCTTATCTAAATTATTATATTTATTAATTAATTTAAGTTGAAAAAATAACCTTTTTCTTAACTGACGCCAAAAAACAAACTGTCAATATATATTAAATATAGGGATAAACATTAAAATCAAGCTTTTTTTGATGATATATCACTATCTTGTATTTTTGGTAATTTAGAGTATTGTAAACCGTATCAAAAAAATCCAAAAAGTCCATTTGT
>CAMZLL010000038.1 GCA_947311505.1 uncultured Cryomorphaceae bacterium | reverse complement strand
ACAAAATGAAGAAAAAATCATGAATTTTTCTCTTAAAGGGGCATTTAAATAATTCCCCCTTCAAATTGTGACTTTTCAAATATAAAAGTTGCATTTACTACTTGAATTTAAGATCTATAAAAATAGCTTTCAAAATAAATCGAATTTTTCTGGAATAAAAGTTCCTTGTATTATCCTTAAAGACAATGACACTTATCAAGTTTTGGTTGCAGCTACACAGATGAATAGTTTGTCCTCATTGCATGAGTTGATGCAGTTGATGGAAGCTAGACATAGAGATGTCCAAAACTACACTTCTAACTCCTGTACATGAATCTCTTTGTTGTCCCTAAACACTTTGATACTGTACTTATACCTACTTAACATTGAAATGCATCTAATAAATAGTTTCTTTTTTTACTTGTTTTCTTCAAAAAATAAACCCATAACTACGGCTATGAATGGATGTTTTTTCATCAACAAGCAAAAAAATAATTCAATTTCTTTCAGCGTATTTCAAAATTAAATCGGTATTAGTGAATTTATAACTTCGATATTGTTTTTTGCTACCTAAGATCATGTAAATTTGTGTGTAAATGTTTTTAAATATTCATACGCATATACCCGAAGGAGTTGGTAGTATATTCAATGTCGTCATAGAAAAGGACGCAGTGCCACTTCATAAACCGTATTCTATTGGTATTCATCCTTGGTACATTGGAGAAGAAACTAAAATGCTACAAGCATTGGAAATAGAATTAAATCACAATGCTCCCTATTGCTTATTCATAGGGGAGTGTGGGTTAGATAAACTCAAAGGAGCTAATGAATTATTGCAATTACAAGTTTTCAAAAGTCAAATATTGCTATCTGAGCGGTTTGAAAAACCAATGCTCATACATTGTGTCAAAGGATATGCAGAAATACAACAATTAAAAAAAGAATTGCATCCCCATCAAGCCTGGGTAATTCACGGGTTTAATAAAAATAAACAACTAGCCAACCAATTGATAAAACAAGGATTTTATCTTTCTTTTGGAGCGCATTTACTTACTTCTACTAAGCTACAAGACGCTTTATTGCACACACCTTTAGATTTTGTTTTTTTTGAAACTGATGCTCAAACCAAAGTTACTATACTCGAAATTTATACATTTGCAGCAGAATTATTAGGTATAGAATTGGATTTTTTAAAGAATAAAATTGAAGAAAATTTATGGACAATAACTGGTTGGAAAGGGCAGAGCTCTTAATCGGAACAGAAGGTAGTTCGAGACTCAAAAAGGCTCATGTTTTAATCGTTGGCTTAGGTGGAGTAGGTAGTTTTGCTGCCGAGTTTGTGGCTCGATCGGGGATTGGCAAACTAACAATTGTAGATGGCGACACTATTGATAACACCAACATAAATCGGCAACTTCCAGCTCTGCATTCTACCATAGGGAAATCAAAAGTAGCGGAAGTAGGAAAGCGTTTGTTAGATATCAATCCGCAACTGTCTCTGATTGAGATTAATGAATTTTTAGAGCCCAATCGTATGCAATCTCTTATCAAAGATGGTAGTTATGACTATGTTATGGACTGTATAGATAGTGTGACTCCCAAGGTTCATTTGATAAAAGCTTGTCGCAATCATAAGGTAAGGTGTGTGTCTGCTATGGGGGCTGGAGGAAAGATGGATCCTGCAAAAGTTGTTGTAAAAGATATTTCAAAAGTAACTAGTTGCAAACTGGGAGCTAGAGTAAAAAAAGAATTAAAAAAACTAAAAATTGACAGAGGTGTTCGGGCTGTTTTTTCAACAGAATCTGCTAAAGAAAGTTCCTTGCAATTAACCGATGGGCAAAATTATAAAAAGTCATTTTACGGAACAATTTCCTTTATGCCCGCTATTTTTGGATTGTATGCAGCCGCTGAGGTTATCAATTATCTACGAGATGAACTGCGTTAGTGTTTTTTGTGAAGCTCTTTAAATCTACCCACTTTTCTGCGTCTGTTCCATTTGGACTTGCAAATCAGGCAGAGGCTCATAGCTCTTCTTTCAATGTTTATTCAGTCTTGAGGGAAGTCTATGGTCTTTATTGACAAACATCAATTTTTCAATCTCCATCATACGCACTACGATTTCAAACAATTATCCTTACATTTGCCAATCAAATTTTTAAACAATGGCAAAACCTTCCATACCAAAGGGAACAAGAGATTTTTTACCACACGTAATGGTAAGACGTAATTTTATTTTTGATACCATCAAAAAGTCATTTATAAAATATGGATACTTACCTATAGAAACTCCCGCTATGGAGAAAACCCAAACTCTAATGGGTAAATATGGAGATGAAGGTGATAAGTTGATTTTTAAAATTCTTAGAAGTGGTGATTTTATGTCTAAACCAGCCGATGAAGATCTTCAAAATAGAGATTCGGTACAGGTTATCAAGAAAATTTCAGAAAAAGCATTGCGTTATGATTTGACCGTTCCCTTTGCTCGTTTTGTGGTTCAGAACCAAAATGAATTAGCATTTCCGTTTAAGAGATACCAAATTCAGACGGTTTGGAGAGCAGATAGACCACAGAAGAGTAGGTATCAAGAATTTTTTCAATGCGATGCAGATGTAGTAGGTTCTGACTCGTTATTATACGAAGTAGAATTGGTACAATTGTTTGATGAGGTTTTGAGCAACTTGGGGTTAACTGATTTTACTATTAAAATTAATAATAGAAAAATACTAAGTGGGATAGCCGAAATAACAGGCGAATCTGATCGAATAATTGACATCACAGTAGCAATCGATAAGCTTGATAAAATAGGAAAGGAAGGTGTTATTAAGGAATTAATAGCCAAAGGAATTACCGAAAAAGCAATTGACATTATTACGCCACTTTTCCAAATTAATGGAGATAATGCGTCTGTGATAGCACAAATGCAAGAATTGTTAAAGGATTCTGAAATAGGATTAAAAGGGATCGAAGAATTGGCATTTGTTTTTAAAGCCATCGAAGCTTTGGGATTGCAAAAAGCTAAATTTGAATTTGATGTAACCCTTGCCAGAGGTCTGAATTACTACACAGGAGCCATTTTTGAAGTTAAAGCAAATAATGTAAACATAGGGAGTATATGTGGAGGAGGAAGATACGATGATCTTACAGGTGTATTTGGACTTAAAGGACTCTCTGGAGTGGGTATTTCATTTGGTGCAGATCGTATTTATGATGTTTTGGAAGAGTTAGAACTTTTTCCTAGCACTTCTAAAGAGGCTACTCAATTGCTGCTTATCAATTTTGGAGAAGACGAAATAGAATCATTATTGCTGCTAAACCAACTTAGAAATGCTGGAGTAAATACAGAGTTGTATCCCTCAAAAGCAAAACTCAAAAAACAGATGACCTATGCTGATAAGAAGGGTATTCCGTATGTAGTTTTCTTGGGCGAAGATGAAATGAAATCAGGTGTTTTTAAGCTCAAGCATATGGAGTCTGGAACGCAAAAAGAGCTGACAATTGATGCGTTGATTGTGGAGCTGAATCCGGCATCATCAAAATGATAATAATGCTATTTATTAATGTCAACTTGTAAATCGTAAAAAGAATATTCGGAATTGATTTTAATGAAATTAGCGTGTAATTTCGTTTTTGCTTTTTTTACAATAGTGATATATCCAAGACCTGCACCTCCTTTTTCACTCAGCGATCCAGTTCTAAGAATGTGTTTGTGGTACGCTTTTACTTCTTGTTCGTCCATTTTGTTTAAAGTGGTCACTTTATGTTCGATATCTTCTTGACAATCGTTTTTAATGATGTTGCCTACGTAGATAGAAAACGAAGCGTTGTTTTCGGTTATGGTTATGAAAGAAGCAGAGTTTTCAGTTGTTTGATTTGCCGGCAAACAAGCTGCATGTTTCGTTACGTTTTGAAGTATTTCTATGATGACAGCACTTATTTTTCTGATTACTTTGATATTTGTTTCTTGGTCAGTTAGTGCAGCTTCAACATTTTTTGAGGTTCTTGCTCCAATCCCTTTCAATTCAGAAAAAAGTTCGGTATAAAAAACAGTTGCGTTGGTTTTTGCTGCTGCAGTTTCAATAGCTTTAATTCTAGCTTCTATTATAGATGTTATATTTTTATTGTCAATTTTCATTGGTTGTTTAAAATATGTTTAGGCAGGTTTTTAAACGATTTACTGACGTAAAGATATTATTTATTAAATGGTAGCGATAAGAATCGTTTTTGTTTTACTTGAATCTTCCGTTTTAGTTGATGAATGCAACTCACTAATTGATTTGTTTCGGAATAAGTACTTGTTACATTCGTATTTTCTATATTTGCTCTTACATGAAATCAATCATCAATTTTAGAGCTTTTATTACCGATACTCGGCTGTTGCTGTTGTTGGTTCTTGTAGTAGCAGCAGTGTTGAGGTTTTGGAACTTAAATCATATTCCATTCACACATGATGAAATGAGCACGTTATTTCGCACACGTTTTGATTCATTTTCAGATCTAATTAATCTGGGCGTGCGTACAGATACACATCCACCAGGTGTGCAAGTCTTTTTGTATTATTGGATAAAATGGTTTGGTGATGCTAGCTGGGTTGTGAAATTACCTTTTATAGCTATGGGATTGGGGGTAATTGTATATGTGTTTTTGCTTGGTAAAAAATGGTTCAATGATTCTGTCGGTTTGATTTCTGCATCTTTGTTAACTGTTTTGCAGTTTACTGTTATGTATAGTCAAATCGCTAGACCATATATTTCAGGTGCTTTTTTTATACTGGGCTTTACCTATCACCTAAGTCTTTTGATTTCAAGGTATCAGTATAACTATTGGCGAAATTATTTGCTGGTAGTGTTATTTGCGGTTCTTAGTGTGTACAATCATCATTTTAGCTTGCTTGCAGTGGGTTTGATTGGCATACAAGGTCTAGTGTTTTTAGATCGAAAACACCTGTTTAAGTACCTTTCGATAGCGGTAGTTGTTGCCGTTTTTTACTTGCCCAATTTATCTATTTTTCTGAGTCAACTCCAGAGAGGTGGTGTTGGCGATTGGCTGGGAGCTCCTACACCTGGGTTTATACTTGATTTTTTTGGTTATGTATTTCATCATTCTTACGTTATGTTGCTTCTAGTTTTGTTTGTAGTGGGAGTTGGCATATATTTCTATGAGCGACAAAAAATACATATTTTATTGATGTTTAATGGCATTTTGTTTTTTCTCATCTACTTTTTGATAGGCTATTACTACTCTGTTTTTATTGCGCCAATTATTCAGTTTTCAATGTTGCTTTTTTCATTTCCTATTTTTTTAATTGTCTTTTTGGGTTGGTATCCAAAGTTACCTGCTCTTTGGAATGCTATTATAGTCGTAACTATATTATTAATAGGTACGTTATCATTAACATTAGAACGAAATCATTATTCTACCTTTTATCAAACACGTTATTTTCAAATGATAGAAGACGCTAACGATCCAAGTTTACCAATTGATATAGATGTTATTTATGGAAATATACCCAACTTTGTGTCTTATTATGAGGCTGAACATAACTTGCACCGACCTGCTCTAATTTGGGATAAGGATGAGGGAGATATTAATAGCTTTATGAAGTTGTTAGCTGCTTGCAAGAAAGAGGTTCTGGTATTAGGTATGTTAGAAACAATGCCTAAAGAATGCTTGCGATTAGCTATGGCTAAATACCCATTTATAAAGAAGCAAAAAGACTATCATGGAGCAACTACTTATGTGTTGAGCAAGAAAATAACAGACCAAGTTGTGCCTATTGATTATTATAATAGACAGCTAGATTTTAACGATTCAAATTTGATGAATCACGATGTAAAACGGATTGTGTCTAAAGACGATAAGTTGTTTTATTCTTGTGATTCTCTTGAATATGGTGTAGGGGAGGAGATAGATTTGCAGCATTTAGTGGCTCATAAATACGATGTCATAACTATCGAAGTAGATATTGAACAAGAATCAATTTCGGACGAGGTTATTCTTGTTGCGAGTTTTAGCAGTTTTGAAGAAGAAGTGCTTTGGAGAGGTGCTAGTTCTTCTATTTTTAATAAGGCTAGTTCATTGCGTTCAAAATTAATTTTGTCTATCAATAGAAATGTAATAAATGTGGATTTATCTGAACCACTTGTGCTGAAAACTTTTATTTGGAATACGAAAAAAAGCAAGATTGTCGTGTCTGATTATAAAGTCATAGTTTCTAAAGGAAACCGAAACAAATACTGTTTGTTTGACAAAATAAATTGAGTTATTTATTTCTTGCTAACTCAATGTGGCAAGTGCTTACGCAATATGCCATAGGCAAATGTACCGAGCATAGCAGACACCATAAAGGCAATGAAGATGGAATAACCAGAGCCTATTAAGACAAAGATAGGTCCGGGGCATGCACCTCCCATCCCCCATCCTAAACCAAAAATAATACCACCAAATAGATACCGTTTCCATCCTTTGGCTTTAGCTATTAGTTCTAGTTTTCTTCGCTTGTAACTTTTTAGCACTCCTCTTTTAAAGAGTAGCACTACGATAATTCCTGAAATAACAGCCGTGCCAATGATGCCATACATGTGGAAAGATTGAAACTTAAACATTTCGTAAATTCTAAACCAACTGATAGCTTCTGATTTGTACATAGTAATGCCAAAAAGAAAGCCAATAATAACATATTTTATAAACCTTTTCAACTCCATTATAACTGAATTAAATAGGGTAAAATAAAATTGACCATTAGCAAACCGCCTATAAAAAATCCGACAACAGCAATCAATGATGGTAGCTGTAGATTAGATAATCCAGATATGGCATGTCCAGATGTGCATCCTCCTGCCCAGCGAGTGCCAAACCCAACCAAAAAACCTCCACCTACGATAAATACAAATCCTCTCAGCGTAAAGAAGTTTGTCCAGCTAAAGAGCTCCGTTGGGAAATGTGGAACAGCTCCTTTCTGTACCTTTATGCCGATTTCGTTAAGTGAGTTTATAGTGGCATCTGATAGGTTAACATTGGGGGAGCTATCCAAAAAATGAATGAAAACAAACCCTCCAATCATAGCTCCAGCAGCCACCACTAGATTCCAAATTTGAGCTTTCCAGTCAAACTTAAAAAAATCAGAAAGCCTTCCGCCTCCAATAGCACACATGGTTCTCAAATTGGAACTCATACCGAAGGATTTGCCAAAAAAGAGCAGCAAGTACATAATGAAAGTTATCATCATTCCGCTAAACCACCACGGCCAAGTGTTTACGATTAAAAAGTCAAAAAGTGTTTTCATTTTGATAAGAAACGATTAACAAAAAAAAGTCCCAGCTAATATTTAGCTCAGACTTTTATATAGTGTTTGCTTGGAAATATGCAAGTTTGATTATTTCCAACCAACAACTAGTTTATATTAAAATTTCATTTAGCTATCGATAGAAGCTTTATTTGTTCCTGAAGTTTTTCCGAAGTTAAATCTAAGTGTAAATCTGATGGTGTTCGCAATAGGGCTGTTTTGAGTAAGACCTATTAAATAGCTCAAATCTAATTTGAAAGAGGAGTAACTCACACCCGCACCCATAGAAATGAATCTTCGATTTCCTTTGCTCCAATGCTCATGAAAATACCCTGCACGCACAGCAAAAATGTCGTTATACATGTACTCAGCACCTACGCTTAAAATAATTTCGTGTAATTCTTCTTTGAATTTACTTCCTTTCTCTACTTCAGAAGATGTTCCATTGTCGTCTAGCAATACAATACCCGGAGCATCTGAAAACGAGTTGATGATTCCTGTTGCAACACCTACATTGGGGTCTTTTCCACTGTATATTGCTTGTGTGCCATCAGCATTAAGAACGTCTTGACCATTTTTTTGTTCGTATTCTGGTAATGTAGGAACTAATAGTTTGTTGGCGTCAAAAGCAATGGTTAGTCCGTTGAATTCATCCAATTCCATATTAAGAGCTGTTCCCAATCTTAAATTAGTAGGTATAAAATCTTTGTCTGCATCATTAGAATAAGACATCTTTGCTCCGATATTTGAAATGTTTATTCCATACGCTAAGTTGGATTCAATTTCTCCAATTTTAAATTGATCTCCTTGGTAATAACCTGAGATATCTACTGCAACCGATCTACCAGGTTTCGTTTCTCCTCCTCCGACACTAGTTCCTCCTGTGAGGTTAGAATTGATGTATCTAAAAGCTATACCTGTGCTAAACTTATCGCTTAGTTTTCTACTATAAGCCAAATCGAGTGCAAATTCACTAGGTTTGAATTCTCGAGTAGTTGCCCCAGTAATGTCTGTAAATGTAATATTTCCTAACGAAAAATATCTGAGCGACATAGCAACAGCAGAGTTTTTATCTAGTTTTTTATAACCAGATAAATAACCTAAATTGATATCATTGACTAATTTTCTGAGCCAAGGTGAGTAAGACATTGAAAAACCTACATCTTCTTTATCGTCTATGAATGCGAGTTTTGCTGGGTTCCAATGTACAGAATTAGCGTCTGGTGATAATGCAACACCCACATCTCCCATAGCAGAAGAGCGAGAGTCTGGTGCTATTAATAAAAACGGGACTGTCGTGGTAATGGTGTTTATCTTTTGACCTGCTAGCTGTTGTGTGCTTATTTGCCCTTTTGCAGTATTAAATGCAGTAAGTCCACTCAGTAATGCCAGAGAAAAAGTGATATTTTTTGTTAAATTCATCTTTACTATTTGTTGTAATATTACAAATATACGCAATCATTCAAGTTTTATTGCATAGAATATCTAAGAATGTTAATTTAAAATGACAAGTTTTTCAAATTTTTCTAAATTTTTCCCGGATTCTGTGGTTACAGATAGTTTATAAACATACGTACCAATACCTATTCGTTCGCCAAAATCATCTCTGCCATCCCATTTAATCCCATCTATTCTAAAGCCATCAGAATGGATTCTTTGTTGTATGTTTTTTACAATTTTTCCGGTTACGGTAAATATTTGAAGTTGCACATCTAAATAATCGCAAACTTGATTGTGTTCAAATGAAAATTCGGTTTGCGTGGTAAATGGATTGGGATAATTCAACAGGTGCTTAACTTCTATATCTGTTTCTGCTACAACGGTAAAGGTTAAGTCCTCATCTGTACTATTGTTGTAGGTGTCCCAAACTTTGAAATGTAATGTGTGTTCTCCTGGTTCTAGGTCTGTAAGTTCGTAGTTTATTTTTCCACTTTTATAGGTGTCTAAATCGGACTCGTAATAGTCGTTGAGTATAAATGTTTCTGAGTTGTTGTCTAATCTTACTTCTATATTGTGCCCTATGCCGTTTCCTACGGTGTTGATTCCATTGTTGTCAAAAATAGTTGCAAGCAAAACGGGAGAGGTGTTGGTAATTCCTCCGTTTACAAATTTCTCTGAGTTTAAATATAATGAAACCGTAGGTCCAACATTATCTGAGCTCGCATTTGGATTGATACCTCCAATGAGGACTGATTCAGTATAGCCATTGGCATCTTTCACTGTTTCGTCTGTGGCATAAAAACTAAATCTTGACACTCCAATGTCATACGAGATGTCTTTAGGTATGATGAAAGTGAAATTAAATTCACCATTGACCACACTTGCTTTGCCTTTGTATGCAATGTTTTTCCACATTTCAAAAGGAGCAGCATAAGAATCTGAACTGTTGCCAAGTGTAGTGAGCTGCGATTTTTTATCATATATAGTTGGATAGATTACTCCGTTATAATTGGTTAGTTTTTGACCGGAATTGTCTTCCAAATGTCCTGAGATTGTGACGGTACTTAATGCTTTTATGGTATCTGTATATACGTTTATATCTATACCGTCTATACTGTCTGTTTTTATGTGGTAGTATGGTATTGCAAGTTGCACAGCGGGATCTCCTAGTAAAGCAAATTTTCTGAAATCATTGCCGCTATTTGATAGTGCAAATTTATTTTTTGTTCCTTGATAAATTTGTCCCAGTGTTTGTGGTTTTCCATTGACAAAATCTGCGATGGTGTCGTAAAAGAATTTAGTTAGTTTTTCGTTGGATGACGAAAAAACCAACCGAGTAGTGGTAAACAACCCAATTCCACCTCCATTAGGGTTGAGTAATACATATTCTCCAGCCGATACTCTATCATGGTCATCGTATCTGCTGAACTCACAAGTAGCAGTCATAAAGATTGGCATTGCTTTGTTGTTTGTCCAATTTTGAATGGTTGGAACATTTAATATTTCTTCGTGCGCCCAACCTGTTTCGCCTCCATGACCAATGTAGTTGACCAGTAGAGCACCTCTTTGTACTCTATTTTTTAATGCCGCTGTTGCTCCAATGTATCTTTCTCCTCCAGGTGTTACTGTTTCGAGATAGGAGTCTATGTGTATTTTGTTGATATTTAATTCCTTATGCGTTCCTGTGATTTTTGTGTACATGATTTCCACATCGTCAAAATATGCATTGTTGTCACCATCATCACTGACTAAAAGCATAATGTTTCTCCAATCTCTATAAATGGAATTACTTTGCCCGTTAGTGCATTCAATAGCTGTACTTGAATTAAGGTTTTGCGTGCTATATCTTATTATTTTGTCCACTAGATTGTTGGCGTCTTCTAAGGTTTCTACTGGTAGTCTCCCTATAGAAATGTCTATCAGGTCGGTAGAGTTCATAGCTTCTGAGTCGCCTAGTATAGCAAAGTAGTCGTCTGTGGCATAGGTAGATGTAGTTTGTAACGAAGCGTCTGACTCGTAGGTAATCACGTAATCAGAATTGCTACTCAGCCTATTTCTATAATCGTAAGAACAATCACCCATTAGCAAGCAATACTTGGGAACTAGATTGGGGTCTCCATTGGCTCTATCGTAAAACATTTTCAGAAAATGACGAATAGCCGTAGGATCTCTCATTCCTGAAGAAAACTCGTTAAAAATTTGTTGTTGCGTTACGACCACTGTAGATGTGCCTTCTGAAGTATGAAATGTTGCCAGCCGCTCTGATGCCTGTAAGAATTCAGGAGCACTAATGATAATCATATCGAAATAACCTATTCCGTGCAGGTTTTGATTTTCTATTTTTCCCAATAGGGTAGGTGTGTAAAACAGGTCGCCAGTGGAAGCTACAAAACGTCTAAGCGAGTCCATTTGAACTTTAAAGCTTTTTGTTGTGCTACCGTTAGATGTTATGAGTCTAGCATCGGTAGGGTTGGTTATCTCCCAGATGAATGTTACATCTTGAGCATCGCTCAATTGAAACTCTGTAATGTTTCCCGTTTGAATAGATTTTAGGTGGCTAAATTCCATTTGACTCCCCGTCATTTTTAGGTTTCGCATTGCGTTGAATTCTAGGAAATCCAAGTATCCTTTAGAAGATGGGAATCCTGCTTTGTTAAACGTAATGGATACGATGGGTTGGTCGGAGTTGTTTTTAAATTTTATTGATTTGACTACTAAATTTCCTTTAGAAGCCAAATATCCCGTTCCTGAGCTAGAATTTGATTTTACATTGAGGCTATTTCCAGCGGTTGAGATATCAAAATAAGGAGCAGAAGATGAGCTTTGAAGTACCATTCCTGCTCTAAGCCTTGCGGTATCGTTGCTGCTGTTAGAAAATTCAAAATTATAGGTGTTTGACAATTGCACATCGTAAATGTCGCCAAACCATTCTTGCCCCGAATTATTCAAAGAATAGAGGTCGGGCTCTATAAATTTAAAATCATTGAACGATGAAATTACTTGATTGGTTGTGCTAGAGGTTTGGATGGCGGGTTGTATTCTCTTGGGGGTACTATTGGGGTCGATATTTATATAATAATAAGAAGAATCTGTATAGTTATTGGTTACATGTTCGTAAAAATCTCCATTTCGAACTACCTTGTGTGCATCCGTAGCGTAAAACACTAAGTAGTCATTGGCGTCAAAAGTGCCGTCTCCACCATCTACTACGAAGATGGAGTTTTTGATGAGGTCATCTACTCTTGGTACGGAATTATCTTTGGATAGCATTGAAGTGTGATTTCCGTAAACATTGATAGCGTTAGAATTTAGTTGTGTAGTAACAATACCCAAATCAACAAATGCGTTATAATCTAATTTGTACAACCCTGATTTGGCAACGCTTATTTTGTACCATTTTCCAGACCCAGACCCCAGTACCGAATTAGCTCCAAATGCTTTTGTTGATAGTTTTTGTGTGTTTGAGGTTTGGTAGATTATATCAAATGAGGTTAATTTTTCATAGGTGTTGGTTTGTGTGTTGAATCGTATTGCGTTTATTTTTGCAAATAGATGCTTGTCAAATCTTGCAGCATTAATTGTAGAGGTTAATTCAAACGAAGTTTTAATTCTTGAGGTATTGATAAATGTAAGTTCTTTTTGTGTCAGTGGACTGGTGCTTACATTTGCCAATGTAGCGTGTACAGTATTGTTTTTTGTGGGTATTGAAAACTGAAAATAAGCCTGTTGATCTTCAAAATTCCAAAACCCGAGGTCAGGAGAAAAACCATATTCTTGTGTTCCGTTAGGGATAGCTTTAGTTTCTGTTTTGTAGGTAAGTGTATATTGTTTTGTAAATGAACTTTGAGCAAAATTGCTGTTTGCCAATAGGCAGAAAAGTAGCAGGTTATAAACGTTTTTTTTTAGTTTTAAAAACATGATAATAGGTTTTGGTTTCTTGTATAATTAACAACCGAACTTCAAAAATATTGTATTCAAGTTAAATTGTTCGGATTTTTTTATTCTCAATTGGAAATTCTATACTCCAAAAGTTTGAAAAAGCCCTGTTTTGCAGAAGAACTCAACTAAGCGAAGCGTTCTCACAACCGTAGGGAGTAATAACCTGCCCCGCCCTAGCGGGATTGGATTTCTTTTGTTGCGGAATGTGAGGAAGGTAACTATTCAAATGAACTACCCAATTTTAATAATTAATTAGATAATTTATGCAACTTTTTGAGAGGTTTTACGTATTTTTGATATATGAGAACACAATTTATAACAGATAACAGCGGTCATAAATTAGCTATTATATTACCTATAAAGGATTATAATAAGATGATAGAAGACCTTGAGGATATTGACGACATTAAAATGTTTGACGAATCTAAAATCGGTAAACGAGAATTTAAAAATGCAGAAGATGTTTTTAATGAAATAGAAGACTCAAGAAAACAAGCCTAATGTATCAAGTTCGTATTGAACGAAAAGCTCAGAAAAAGTTAAAAAAAATTCCAAATCCTTACTACTCTAAAATAAAATCTGCTATTCTTGATTTAGCTTATGAACCAAGACCTGTTGGTTGTAAAAAACTAAAAGGAAGAGAGGGGTATAGAATTCGAGTTGCTGATTACCGAATTATTTATGAGATTGATGTGTTTTTACCTTAAGCGGTTTATTCATAGATATTTCCTCTATGCCCCAAGTCAATAACATCCACAAGAAGAATATCCTCCACAACCAATTAATAATAATTAGACGTAGATTACCGAACGTTTACTTTCTAACAAAAAAAAGAGGAGTTTCATTATAGAAACTCCTCTTAGAAATTAGTTAATAACTTGAAACCTATTTAATTCCCAATTTCTTTTTCATCGTTTTAGATAGTGCGTCTTTATGAATTAAGATATTCATTGTTTTGTATCTAACATAAGCTTCTGATGCATAAAAATACCCATCGCAATCGTTAGCATCTGTTCCCCAAGAATTCTTAACAGTGTAATACTTTGTTCCGTTTTGATCTTCTATCAATCCTGTGATATGCATGCCATGGTCATCTGTAGTTTCTTGTGTGTCAAAAGCTATTTGTCGCTCCTCTTGTGTGACTATTTTTTCTTTTACAGGAGCTAAAAACGCATTACTGATTTTTTCTGCTCCTGCACTGTTAAAGAATTTCTCATCACTTCCTTTACTCTTTATAGTTGTTTCATCTTCTGGTAGTATTGCTAGACCATCTCTGTACGAAAAACCTTTTTCAGAAACATCTGCTCCCCAAGCAAAAGTGTATCCTTCTTTCAATGCATTTTCCATAACATCCATAAATTCATCTAATGGCAAATTATATCCAGATTGCATTGCCCAGTTGTCTTGAACTTCTAGAACAAATGGCTCATAAAATGGGTGGTGTGTATAAGACGTTAATGAGATATAATCATTCATATCCATTCCTAAGTGCTTTGCATACGATTTTGGTGTGTATTCTTTTCCTTCGTAATTAAATTTAAAGTCTTCTACATCGTGAGGTATTTCTCCTAAATATGCATCAAGTACACCTTCTATTGCGTATTGCCAAACGGTGGTTAGTTTTCCGTTTTGAGGTGTTTTAGCTAGTTGAATAACCATAGCATTCAGCAATGCTTCCATTTCGGTATGGTTGTGTTTGTCTGATCCATACTCTAATCCTTTGTATGCTTCTTCGGGTACGATTCCGTATCTTTTTATCACCCAAGGAATGTCATGAAAAGCACCACCTTGTCCGAAGTTGAAAGTCCCGTACATTCTGATGTAATTTATGGCTTTTCCGATGTAAGCATTTCTTACAATGTACATTTCAGAAAGATTATGTTTCCCTTTTCCCATTCTGATTAATTCACTTTCAAAAAACGATAATGAAGAGAAACTCCAACAAGTACCTGTTCTGTTTTGATTTTGAACTTCTGTTTCTTCAAGGTCGTAAATCGTCTTGAATTTATAATCACTCCCTTCTTTGTTTGTGAACGTATCTTGTGCAGTTGCTACTGTTCCTAACGTACAAACGGTCATTACACCTAATAAGGTGCTCTTGATAATGTTGTTCATGTTGTTTGTTTTAATTTATGCTAATTTATAAACTGTATGTAGTGCCATCTTTGCCGTCTTTTATTTGAACGCCAATGGCTGTTAATTTATTTCTTATTTCGTCTGCAAGTTCAAAGTTGCGTTCTTGCTTTGCGTTTTGTCTCATTTCTAAAAGTAAATTCAAGCTACTGTCTAAGACTTCAGAATTTCCTTCTGCTTCAGATTCCAATCCGAAAACATCAGATATCATACCACAAAATGTTTCTTTTAATTTAGTAAACGTCTCTGGAGCTATCGATCCAAAAGTTTTGGATTCTTGAAATATGTTGATTTTAGTTACCAAATCAAACAATACGGCTATCGTTTTGGGTGTGTTAAAATCATCGTTCATCTCTGTGTAACACTTGTCGCAAAGCTGGTTTATCTCTGTGTCTAGTTCTTGGTTTAATACTGTTGCTTTGAATTCTGTTTTTTGCAAAATGTCAAATGCAATCATGAGTTTTTTATACCCTTTTTCAGATGCTAAAAGAGCATCGTTAGAGAAATCAAGAATACTTCTATAATGGGCTTGTAGCATGAAGAATCTAACAACAGTCGGAGAGAAGGCTTTGTCTAGCAAGTTATTGTTGCCACTGAATAATTCTTCGGGCAACAAAGTGTTTCCAGTGGATTTACTCATTCTTTGTCCATTAAGGGTAAGCATATTTCCGTGCATCCAATAGTTTACTGGTGCTACATCATTTGCTGCTTTTCCTTGTGCTATTTCACACTCGTGATGTGGAAATTTCAAATCCATTCCTCCTCCATGTATGTCAAACTGTTTGCCTAAGTATTTTGTTCCCATTACAGAACATTCTAAGTGCCAACCTGGAAAACCTATACTCCAAGGAGATGGCCAATGCATAATATGCTCTGGGGATGCTTTTTTCCAAAGCGCAAAATCTACGTTGTCTTTCTTTTCGCTTTGTCCATCTAATGTTCTTGTCCCTTGTTGTAATTCGTCTATGTTACGGCCAGAAAGTTCGCCATAGGCACCACCTTCGGTTATGTATTTTCTAACATCAAAATAAACTGAACCATTGGATTCGTATGCCAATCCTTTATCTATGATTTCTTGAATCATTTCTATTTGCTCAACGATATGTCCCGTAGCGGTAGGTTCTATGCTTGGTGGTAATGCATTGAATTGACGCATTACATTATGGAAATCAACGGTATATTGCTGTACGATTTCCATTGGTTCGAGTTGTTCTAACCTTGCTTTTTTTGCTATTTTGTCTTCTCCCTCTTCGGCATCATCTACTAGATGACCGGCATCGGTGATGTTTCGAACATAGCGAACTTTGTATCCTAAGAATTTAAAATAACGAACTACCATATCAAAAGAAAGGAAAGTTCTGCAATTGCCAAGATGTACATTGCTATATACAGTAGGTCCGCAAACATAGATGCCTAAGTTGGGGGCAGATACTGCTTTGAATAGTTCTTTTTCTCCTTTTAAGGAGTTGTAAATGTAAATTGAGTTTTCAGAAATTTTAGACATTACTATATACGGTTAATCAATTTTTAAATTTTGGTCAATTAAAGATAAGAATTCGGCTTTGACATCTGCTCGTTTGAATTTTCCTCTAAATTGAGAGGTAATGGTAGTAGAATGTGTGTCTTCTACACCTCGCATAGCTACGCAATAATGTTTTGCATCTACTATACAGGCTACATCTTCGGTGTGTAAGACTTCTTGTAGCTTGGTGATAATCTGCATCGTGAGTCGTTCTTGTACTTGAGGTCTTTTTGCAAAATGTCTTACCAGTCGGTTGATTTTGGATAAACCAATAACATGGTCATTGGCAAAATAGGCTACGTGAACTTTTCCTACAATGGGTACAAAATGATGTTCACAAAGTGAATGCAACTCAATATCTTTTTCGATCAACATTCCATCATACTTATAGTTATTGTCAAAAAGAGAAATACCCGGTTCGTTTTTAGGGTCAAGCCCTGAGAAAATTTCTTTTACATACATTTTAGCCACTCTTTTTGGTGTTCCCCTGAGACTATCATCTGACATGTCAAGACCTAAGGTGTCCATTATTTTTTCAAAATGCTTGGTGATGATTTCTATTTTATCTTCATCAGATGTTTCAAATGCATTTGCACGCAATGGATTATCTAAAGAACTCAAAATGTGATCGTCTCCAATCTCGTCTGTTTTAGATGTATTATTTTCTTTATTCATTATATTTACTTCCTTTCAAGGTGCAAGAATACTAAACTTTAGTTAGTGTTCTTGCCAAATTATAGAACCTTTTGTGTCTATATATTGTTTTTTTCCATTTAAAGATACGTATGCCAATCCCGATTTAAAATCAGCGGGCCAATCGTACTTGTGCGGTATGATAAGTTCCCAAGCGTGATTGTAGTATCCCCATCTTTTGTTTTCTCCCAATGCACAAGCGAGCTCGTTGTGATATGAAAAAGCGTCTAAGTTACTAATTGCATGCTTTACTTTGCCATTATTGTCTAAGAATTTTAACGTTCCCGTAAAATAATCTCCAGCTCTAAAAAGGGCAACACCTTCTGAATAAGGAAAAACGAATTGATTGTCAAACATTAAAATCATATTCCCAGATTTGTTTACTATGCCCCAGTTCTCTTTTTTGTTCGAAATAATCATAACACTAGCAAGTTCTTCGGAAAAGTCTAAGGCATAGTCGAATATATAATCTATAGCGAGTTGATTGTTTGGCTTAATAAAACCCCATTTGTTGTTTTTATAAACCCTTGCCAAACCATTGTGAAAAGAATACGCACCATTATATTGAACTGGGATAGTGATTTCGCCTTTGGTGTTGATGTATCCAAAACGATTGCCCAATTGAATTTTAGCTAGGCCTTCCGAAAAAGCATAAGCATAATGACATTTTAGTTCTATATGTAGATTGCCAGTGTCAATGATATACCACTTATTGTTGGTTTTTGCGGTTGTTTTAAAGTCGTTGAAATTATTTATCTCTTGATAAAGAGCTGGGGAAGAACGTTCGTTTGTATGGTTGTAAAAACCATATTCATTTCCAATCTTGTATATCGCAACATCATTGGCGCTATAGTAGGTTGAGTCGCAAAACTTACAAGGGATTTCATTCCCTGTTGAGTCTATCCAGCCATGAGGTATAGGGAATAGCTGAGCAGATACCGACAGTGATAGCATTGCTACAAGAATAAAGACATTTAATATGGTATTCAATTTGCGAATGTAATATTTGTATTAGATTTGTAAAAAAACAAAGGTACAGATTTGCCGATATACAGAGAAATATTATACAAGAAACTATCCAAAATAATTGTTTGGAAGATAACGGAGGAAGAAGAAGAGTTACTTTCTTTACTCAATGAACCTGCAATTGCAGAAAATAGTAAAAAGTATAAAAACTTAAAGAGGCGAAAACAATACCTATCGACTCAGCTGGTTTTGAAGCATTTTAATTTATTTGATTCTTTAGAAAAAGATGCTAACGGTAAGCCTCATATCAGAAATTCGGATCAGTATATCTCTATTTCTCATGATACTGATTACGTATCTGTAATAATTAGTGATAAAGTTTGCGGTATAGACTTGCAACATATTTCTGAAAAAACGTTAAGAATAAGGCATAAGTTCTTATCTTTGGATGATAGTGGAGCTCCCGAAAATAAATACGACATTGATTATTTGTCTATCGTTTGGGGTATAAAAGAAGCGGTTTATAAAATCAATGGAGAACCAATGGTTTATTTTAAGGAACATATTCGAATTTATAAGTTGGAAGATAATTATGCAGAGGTTTATATTTTGCATCCAGATTATAAAAACAAGATATCGTTAAGCATTCAAAAATTGGATGATATTTATTTAATTTACACTACTTGAGCGTTTTAGAATTTATAGAAAAGGCAAGAACCAATGGCGAGAAACTATTGGCTATATTGATAGATCCTGATAAGTTTTATACAGAAGGCGGTGCGGTAAAGCGATATGTTGTTGCTTTGCAACAAACACCGCCTGATTTGATTTTTGTTGGAGGAAGTCTTTTGGTCAGTTCTTATTTTGAAGAAACAATTAAAATCCTAAAAGCTTTAGATGTTGCACCTGTGGTTATTTTCCCTGGTGATGCATCGCAAGTTTCTGAACATGCAGATGCTATACTTAATTTATCCTTGATTTCGGGTAGAAACCCCGAGTTTTTGATTGGTCAGCAAGTTCGAGCATCTTTTTCATTATATAAATCGGGAATAGAAATAATACCTACAGGTTATGTCTTAATAGATACCGGTAAGCCTACAAGTGTAACTTATATGAGTAACACTACCCCCATTCCCAATGATAAGCCAGAAATTGTTGTAGCTACAGCGTTGGCGGGGGAGCAAAGCGGAAAAGGTTTAATTTATCTTGAAGGAGGTTCTGGAGCGTCTAATGTAGTATCTAAAGAAACGATTCAGAAAACAAAAAAATACCTTCAAGTTCCAATAATAGTAGGTGGTGGAATAAACTCAAAAACAGAAGTTCATAATGCTTGGAATGCAGGAGCAACGGTGGTAGTCGTAGGTACTGCTTTTGAAAATAGGGTAGCGGTACTTGAAGAGTTAGTTAGTTAGTTAGTTAGTTAGTTAGTTAGGCTTTTAAAAATTGTATCAAGCATTTTATTTTAGTAGTTTTTCTTTGTGTGTTAAAGTTATTAACAGTTTATGTAACCATTGTTGATAACTTCCGTTAAGCAACATCACAAACAACAAACAACAACAACAATGTATTCAAAAACTAAGATTTCTAAAATTTTACTTTCTGTATTTTTACTTTTTATCATTGCAGATATAAGTGCGCAACCTTCTGAAGAGATAATCTCTCGCAATCAATATATCGAGATGTGGAAAGATGAAGCTATCCGTCAGCAAGCGATTCATAAGATTCCTGCAAGTATCACATTGGCGCAAGGCATCTTGGAGAGTGGAAATGGTAATTCTGATTTGGCAAAATATGCCAACAATCATTTTGGAATTAAATGTCACAACTGGGATGGGGAAACCCTTTATAAGGATGACGACAAGAAAGATGAGTGTTTTCGCAAGTACTTGACACCACACGAGTCGTTTGAAGATCATTCTTTATTTTTAACCAAACGAGGGCGTTATTCATTTTTGTTTGATTATAAAACTACCGATTATAAAGCTTGGGCAAAAGGACTGAAAAAAGCAGGTTATGCTACCAATCCTAAATATCCATCTTTGTTGATCGATTTGATAGAAAGATATGATTTGGATCAATATGATACACAAAGAGTTTTAGCAAACGGTGTAGAAAGTCAAAGTATAGCAACCAAAGTTGAAAATAGAATTGTAGTGCCAAACGCCACGATTACTATGTCTGCAATGGTAAATGTGCATGCAGTAGTGCTTACTAATAATAATGTAAAATATATCCAAGCTAAGAATGGAGATACCTTTTATAAGATTGCAAAAGAATTCGAAATGGGACTGTGGCAATTGTATAAATACAATGATTTAACTAAAAAAGACATCTTATTGGCGGGAGATATTATCTACTTGCAACCCAAAAGAAATAAATCTAAAACAGTAGCGTTTCATATCATAAAAGAGAATGAGTCCTTGAAGGAAATTTCACAATTGTATGGTATTAAATTAAAAAAATTATATAAGCTAAACGATTTGGTTTTTGGATTGAATCCTCCTGCTGGAATGAAACTTGTACTTAGATAATTCAATTTTTATAAAAACGATGTTCAAGAATAGCTAATTAGTGTTTGGCTGTAAGCGACCTTGTTTAGTTTAAAAGTATTCAAAAAGTGGTGGTTGATTAGTGTGGTTTGTTTTTGTTTGTTTGTTGTGAAAGGCTCCTGTTGTTGGGAGCCTTTCCTTTTTAGTAGTTTTTTTATAAAAGTGTAGAAAAATATTGTTGTTGAAATTTAAAAAAAATCAATTATCTTTGAAGTTATGAATCAAACCGATAAAATAACTGATACAACTGTTGCTCCTAGTACCTCGCCCCCTACTCACGGTTATTCTATAGAGACCATTCATAAGTGTTTTAAAACTAACTTTGGCTACGATCGATTTCGTCCCAATCAGCTAGAGATTATCAATAGTGTATTGGAGGGTAAAGATACTATAGCAATAATGCCTACCGGTGGAGGTAAATCTATTTGTTTTCAGTTGCCAGCGTTATTGCTGCCCGGTCTTACTATTGTGGTTTCGCCTCTTATTGCTTTGATGAAAGATCAGGTTGACGGCTTGCGAGCCAATGGTATTTCGGCAGCATTCATAAACAGTACTCAGAGTCAGCATGATTTTCAGACGACAATGGATAAAATTGCTGCTGGAAAATTGAAATTATTATATATTGCTCCTGAAAGTTTTGATTTTATTCAAGATGTTTTACGACACAGTGTTATTAGTTTAATAGCTATTGACGAAGCGCATTGTATTTCTTCATGGGGACATGATTTTAGACCCGCTTATACCAAGTTGGGTTTTCTAAAGGATACATTGCCTAATACGCCTGTTTTGGCCTTGACTGCTACTGCGGATAGAGCCACTAGAAAAGATATTATGCATCAATTGAGGTTGCATAATCCACAGCGTTTTATATCTTCTTTTGATCGTCCCAACCTTTATTTGGAAGTACGCCTTGGTCAGAAAAGAAACGAACAAATAGTATCTTTTATAAAAGGCAAGCCCCATGAATCAGGTATTGTTTATTGTTTGAGTAGAAAATCTACAGTTAAGTTGGCTGCTACCTTGCAGAAAAAAGGAATAGAAGCTAAAGCTTATCATGCAGGACTTAGTGCAGAAACAAGGAGCAACACACAAGAAGATTTTTTGAATGACAATATTCAAGTAATCTGTGCTACTATTGCATTTGGGATGGGGATAGATAAAAGTAATGTGCGTTGGGTAATCCATTATAATTTACCAAAAAATATAGAGGGATATTATCAAGAGATAGGACGTGCAGGTAGAGACGGGTTAGTTTCAGACACTTTATTGTTTTATAGTTATGCAGATGTAGTAATGCTTCAGAAGTTTGCTAGTGATAGTGCTAATTCTGATTTTCAATTGGCAAAACTAGAACGAATGCAACAATTTGCAGAGTCGTTGAACTGTAGGCGAAGAGCGTTATTGGCTTATTTTGGAGAAATATTAGGCGAAGATTGTGGTAATTGTGACAACTGCAAACATCCCCCTAAGTTGTTTGATGGTACGGTGATTGCACAAAAAGCAATGTCTGCTATAACTAGGCTGAAAGCGCAAGAGTCGATTAATAATGTAATCGATTTTTTGAGAGGTTCGAGTAATGCTTATATGTTTTCAAAAGGCTATCCCAATCTTAGAACGTATGGAATAGGAAGTGATATAAGCTGGAAGGATTGGCAACAATATCTTGTGCAATTGTTGAACCAAGGAGTTTGTGAAATTGATTTTCAAGACGGAAATAAATTGAAACTCAATGCGCTTTCTAGGCGGGTATTGTTTGAAGGGCAGAAAATCACATTGGCACACAATGTAGATCGTAAGAAAATAGAAAAAAATAAGAAAGCCAAAAGAAATGTCACACCAGATGAAGCATTGTTTCAGTTGCTTAGAGAAGTTAGGACGGGTATTGCAAAAGAGGAAGGTGTGCCGGCATACATTATATTTAGCGATGCCGCTCTAAGAAGCATGTCGGATATTAAACCAGTCAATGGTACTGAATTTTTGGATGTAGAAGGTGTTGGGACGGTTAAATTGCAACGTTATGGAAAAGATTTTATAACCGTAATAAAAGATTTTATTGGAACTCAAAAAGAGAAAAAAACAAAAAAACCAAAAGCAGCAAAAGGGGCTACTTATGAAGAAACCTTGAGGTTGTTTAGTGAAGGGTTTTCTGTAGATGAAATAGCTATAGCTAGAAAGTTAAGTACGGGTACCATATTAACTCATTTAACAAAATTGCACGAGGAAGGAAAAGATGTAAAACTTGAAGATTTGGTAAGTGCTGAAATAGTAGAGAAAGTACGAAAAGCTAAAAATGAAATAACTGAACCAGGGTTGCGACCTTATTTCATCTATTTCAATGAAGAAATTTCATACGATCATTTAAGACTAGCATTGACTATTTTGTCAAAATAATATATAATAAAAAAGTATGAATTTAAAAGTAATCGCATTATTTATTGGGGCTTTAACAGCAATTAGCAGTATAGCTCAAAATGTATCGTTCTCAGGGAAAATCACCAACCCAAAAGGCGAGGAAGTTTATCTGAGGGAGATCGTAATAGAGGAAGGAAAAAGTAAGCCTATTGATGTTGGGCAAGCTCGCATAGAAAAAGATGGAAGTTTTTTAATGAAATTTCAATTGGATAAAACAACAGAGTTGATATTTAGCGATGGTAATGAGCAAGTCGTAGTACTACTGTCTCCGGGTGATGAAGTACATCTAACTTTGAATACCAAAATGTTTGACGAGACCATTTCTTATACAGGTAAAGGAGCAGCAAAGAATAATGCTATCATTGATAGCTATATGATAGAAGAGGTAATTACTGATAAAGTATGGAGTTTTGAAGATGATGTTGATACCACAATTATCTTTGAGTATATAGCGACTTCGTTTGGTGAGTTAAGAGGTGTCGTGAAAGATTATATGAGGGAATTAGAGGAATTCGATTTGTATGGAGAAGAATATTATCTGAAACTAGAAAAATTGGAAAAACGTCTGAAAAGCAGCGTTTTATCTCAGCGAATATTCCGAGAACGTGTAAAAGAATTGGTAGGTACTAAAGCCTTATCTATTACAGGTGTAGACCTTGACGGGGTGAGTTCTTCGCTCGAGCAATATAAAGGCAAAACTATAATAATAGATTTTTGGGCAACCTGGTGTGGACCTTGTAAGGCAGAGATGCCTGCGTTTAAAGAATTAGAAACGCGTTATGGTAGCGATGTTAATTTTGTTAGCATTGGTGTTTTTTGCAAAGAAGATAAATGGAGAAAAATGGCAAAAGAGTTGGGGTTTGAAAATAATATATTTTTGGACAAGGAAGCTGGTTCGCAGATAAAAGTCTGGCAAGTTAATTTTATACCAAGGTATATCGTAATTGACAAAAACTTTAAAATTGTTGATGCCAATGCTCCCAAACCTTCCACAGGAGATTTGGAAAAATTAATCAAAGAATTGAATCCCGGTATTTAAAAAAAAATCACAAAAAAAAGGCTTTCTATTTTTTAGAAAGCCTTTTTTTTGTGATTTTTAGTTTCTTATTTGTCAATTGAAATCAATTCAATATCAAAAATCAAAGTAGCGTAAGGTCCTATTTTCCCTCCAGCTCCTTGTGCTCCATAAGCCAAGTCGTAAGGAATGTAAAGTTGCCATTTAGAACCAGTTGGCATAATTTGCAAAGCTTCAGTCCATCCTTTAATTACTCCATTAACTGGGAAGCTAGCTGGCTGCCCTCTATCAACAGAACTGTCAAAAACTTCTCCGTTGATCAACATACCGTGGTAGTGTGTGGTTACTTTGTCCGTTGGGCCTGGTATTGGTCCGTTTCCTTCTTTTATTATTTTGTATTGAAGTCCACTTGGTAAAGAGATAACCCCTTCTTTTTTAGCGTTTTCAGCCAAAAAGTCTGCGCCTTCTTTACTTTGTTTTTCAGCAGCAACTTTTTGCATTTCTTGCATATAAGAATTTAAAATTTGCCCCGCTTCTTCTTGCGTGATTTTGATATCTCCTTCAGTGAAAACATCGTTCATTCCGGCTTTTAAAGCATCTAAGTTTAAATTCTCAATTCCCTGAGATTTCATATTCTCAGCTATGTTTATTCCTAAACTATAACTTACTGAATCTATTTGTGTGTCTAAAGTCATTTCTGTTTTATTTTTTTTGTCTTTTTTTGATTTTTTGTCTTTCTTTTGTGCACAACCTACAACAGTAGATAATGTAAATAAAGTTAGAACTGCAATTTTTGAAATTTTCATATTTTTTATTTTATAGTGCGCAAATGTAATAAAAATGGTTGTTAAGAAACCTTAAAATTTATTTTTTTGTGCCGATTAGTAATTCTACTTGCTTAAGCAAATCCTTTGCCAAAAAAAAAGAAGAATCTTGTTTGAGTATGATGTGTAATTGCCATTCACATTCGGGACAGTTTTCATAGTCTGATTTACACATTTCAAAATAGAGTTGTGCTAATTTAAAACGGGCTTCAATGTTTGTGTTTTCTGAATCAATTAGCTTTTTTAGTTTAAGAGTTGCTTGATCTAAATTGTCTGTACCTATATAATACAGAATTTCTTCTTGAGTTGTGGTTAGTTGAAGATTCTCTTTTGCTTCTAATTTTTGATAATGGACGTATTCATTTATATAGAATTGAAAATAGAGTATAATTCCAATAAGGAAGATTAGAATACCAGTGCTTTTGAGCAGGATGAGTTTCATAATTATCTCAAACGATCAACAGATTTGATGAGTTTTTCATCGCTTTTTATACCTCTATTAGCTAAGAAGGTTAGTGGAAGTGCTACCACAGGCAAAAACATACTGATTCCATAAGAAATGTCTTCTTCGGCTACATTTAGTGCTGTGGCAATGCTTGAGGTGTCCCAAAATAAGAGCGCAACGGTAGCTATGATAAGAATGTAGTTTATTTTTCCAAGTGCTAATTGTCTTTTTCTGTCTTTGAATTGTGTAATGCTAAATAAAGCTAGAGCTAAAGTCAATGCGATAAGTATATAATACGGGAATAAACTAGTCACTTCTTTCGCATTTTCTGTTAAGCCTCCAATACTGAGCGTGAGTTCGCCAGCTTCTGTAGGGTAGGAGGCAAAAGGAAATACCAAAGTTAGGGATAAGCAGATTACGATTAATGCTAAGTAGATGGTTTGTGCTCTTTGCCACATAATAGTTGTGTTTAGTTTTAAAATGCGAAGATAGGCAAAATCAATTCTCCATTCTTAATTTAAGAATGAAAAATTAATAATTCATTTAGAATTGATGATCCTAAAATAGCACTACAACACTCTTCAACTTCGCTTTGGGAACTATTCAGTCCCAAGTGGGGGTTAATTTTCAAAGTGATTTGTTATTTCATTGACTTATTGCTTCATTAAGAAACGTTATCTTCAAAAGCTTTTATTATTTTCTTGACTAGTTTATGTCTTACTACATCTTGTGTGGTGAGATATACAAACGATATGTCCTTTACATTTGATAGAATAGTGTTGACTTTTTTTAATCCAGATTCTTGTCGCTTGGGTAGATCTATTTGAGAAATATCACCCGTTACAATAAATTTTGCGTGCTTTCCCATTCTAGTCAAAAACATTTTCATTTGATTGGTTGTTGTGTTTTGACCTTCGTCTAAAATCACAAAGGCACTGTCGAGTGTGCGTCCTCTCATATAAGCAAGTGGTGCTATTTGAATCGTGCCGTCTTCAATATAGGTGTTTAGTTTTTCTTGAGGAATCATATCTTGCAAAGCATCGTAAAGTGGTTGCATATACGGGTCTAACTTTTCTTTCATATCACCAGGTAAGAATCCTAAGTTCTCACCGGCCTCAACTGCGGGTCTTGTCATTATTATTCTTCTAACTTCTTTGTTTTTTAAGGCACGTACAGCCAACGCCACAGCAGTATATGTTTTGCCTGTTCCAGCTGGACCTATGGCAAATAACATATCGTTTTTGTCAACGGCTGTTACCATCGCTTTTTGATTGACGGTTCTCGCTCTTATTGTTCTTCCTTTGTTGCCATAAACAAGAACTTCCTCTCCTTCTGGTGTGGAAGTTTTGGTGTTTTTTTCTGTTTTGCTCAGTATGTTATTGATGCTGTCTTCTGTAAGAAAATTATATTTCTCTAAATGCTGAAGAAGTAAGGTCAATTTAGCTTCAAATTCATCGAGTAAGCTATCAGCTCCGGTGGCTTTTATTTTAGCACCTCTTTGTACAATTTTTAATTGTGAAAAATGACTTTTTATCAATCTAAGGTTTGTACCGTTTGCCCCAAAAAAAGCAACCAAATCTACGTCTTTTAATTCTATATT
>CAMZLL010000037.1 GCA_947311505.1 uncultured Cryomorphaceae bacterium | reverse complement strand
CATCTAAATCTTTGTAGTAGTCCAAATGGTCCTCTTCAATATTTGTAATAATGGCTATTTGAGGGTTTAAATGCAAAAAATGCCTTTTATATTCGCAGGCCTCTACCAAAAATCAATTACTTTTCCCTCTTAAGTAATTACTCCCATTTTGAGAAAGAATTGACCCCACAATGGTATTAAAATCAAATTCTGTATTTTCAAATGCTTTCTTTGCCATTCCTGTAGTTGTAGTTTTGCCGTGAGTTCCGGCGATAGCTACCGTTGGGAATTCCGTTGTAAAAAGTGAAAGCCCTTCAAAATAATTTACTACTGGAATATCTGATTCAAAAACTTTTTTCATTAATTCTGGCGCTCTTTGCTCTCATGCTACAGAATAAATTATCAAATCACTTTTATTAAACTTTTCCGTATCACTCCCTAAAACAATATCAACCCCCTTCTTTCTTAATTCATCTAGAGTCTCTTTACTTTCACAATCATTGATAGCAGAGATACCGTAACCTTTATCCAACGCTAATTTTGCTAAGGCTGAAATACCAACCCCACCAACACCAATAAAAAATATTTTTTTTATTTTTTTTAAATTAACTTCTTTTTTATCTACCTTCATAATATTCTTTAATTATTTTTTTAAATTGATTTTCCCTATCGTACTCATTCTTAAAATATTTCCCAAAAGACGAAAAGGCAGGGGAAAATAAAATATTTTTTGATTTAGTTTTCAAAGCCAATAATATTAATTCATGAAAATTATCTTTTTCTATAAACTCTATTCCCTTCTGCATCAAAAACTCTTTTAGTTTTTCCGTTCCAGTTCCTGTCAATAAAAATATTTCATCAACATATCTTAAATTTTTAACCAATTTATCTAAATTTAAGTTTTTATCTGTCCCACCACCTATTCAGGTTAAATCATTTTTCAAACTTTCAAAAGAAAGAGCTGTGGAGTCTGGAGTGGTGGAATTATTATCATTTCAGACCCTTTTCCCCTCAATTTCCCAAAACAACTCCAAACGTCCAGAAACAGCTTGAAATTTTTCTAGGGATTTTAAAATATCTTTTTCTGAAAAACCTTCAGTTTTTAAAACTTCTAAAACTAAATTTGCATTTTTTTGATTATGTTCCCCAGGGATTTTAAGATTAATTTTTTTTAATTCATCTAAAAATACTATTTCTGATTTTGGTTCTGATTTTAATTTTCCCATCCAATCTGAAATATTTTTTTCTCCTAAAAATAACTTATCTTCTTCTTTTTGATATAGAAAAATATTTGCCTTGTCTAAAAAATACTCATTCATTGATGGATAATAATTTAAGTGGTCTTCAAAAAAATTTGTAAAAATAGCTACCGGTGGAGAAATTTTTTGATAAGCAAAGCCTTGCAACTGCCAGGAATCCAATTCTAAAATAATATATTTTATATTTTCATTTTTAGAGACTTTTTCAATCTGCTCCAAAGTTGATAATCCCGGTATATTACCAGCTAACAATGTTTCTTCTCCTAATTCATTCAAAACAAAATTAATCATATGTGAGACAGTTGTTTTCCCCTTTGTGCCTGTAATTCCAATAACCTTTTTATTATTATCTAAAAAAGAAATAAAAAGAGCGGTACTCATATAAACAGGAATTTTATTTTTTTCTGCTATTTCAATAAATTTATTTTTTAAAGGGACCCCATTTCCTTTAACAATCATATCTGTATTTTTAAAATCTTCTTCCCTGTGTTCTCCCAAAACAAATTTAATATTTTGAAAATCTTTCAATTTTTCAATAGATGTTTTTAATTCTTCCTCAGTTTTTAAGTCGGTAACAGTTAACTCCTTAGAATATTTAGCTAAAAAACGAGCATCCCCAAGTCCACGACCAAGTAAACCTAAGCCCATTAAGGTTATTTTTTTATCCTTAAAAAAATCTTGATACAACATAATTATAGATATTTAAAAAGTTCAGGAAATTTTTTTACCAAAAAATGCGGTTTATTTTGAAATTTCACTAGTTTAATTTTCGGCATAAGTGCCTTATATTTTTGAGCATGTTCAAAAGGGACTACAAAATCATCTTTGCTGTGCAGCAAATAAATTTCTTCTATTTTCTCTTGTATTTGTTTTACTTTTTCTTCATCAAAAATAAAATCAGCTAGCTCTTCTTTTATTTCAAAATCATTAATCCACTCATCTTTATAGGGTGGGGCTAATAAAATTAACTTTTTAGGGTAATTTAAAATTTTATTTTCTGATAAAAATTTCACCAGAAAAATACCACCAAGGGAATACCCCATTCAAATACTATCTTTTTCTATAAAGGGTAATACTTTATGAAAATATACTCCCCATTCTTTATATTTAGCATTATATTTTGAAGGCATCTGTGGGGCTAATAATTCATATCTTCAAAAGAATTCCTGTAAATCTGAATTTCACTTCTTTTTTCTTTTTTTAGCAGGGTCATATTCTGAATTTAAAATTGATTTAAAATACGATTCATATGTATTAAAACTCTCCCCTCCATGAATAAATAAAACCTGATTCTTTTTCGGCAAAATATTACCTAATATTTTTCTAAACATCAAATAATTTTAGCATAAATGAGAATTATGGTACTTATAAAATTTTGATTTAGCACTCCAAATAAAATCTTTCCCGCCTCCACCTTAGATCTAAGAGAAAATCAAAAAAAAGATACCACAATTCTATAGAATTGTGGTATCTTTTTTAAGAAAATAATATAAGGCACAAGTGGCTTTAAAAAACATTACCAACTTACAATCTAGCCACAAAATATAAATATTACACTAGGATGAGATATTTTATTGTAATAAAACTTATTTAATCTCTCAAATATTATCAAATAAATCTTT
>CAMZLL010000036.1 GCA_947311505.1 uncultured Cryomorphaceae bacterium | reverse complement strand
TAAATGAAGTAATATTATGTTGTAATATAAATTACAATAATTCTCTTACATTCACCTATTTTGATAATAATTGAAAAATTAATCCTACTTCATTTATAAATAATTTTGATACTCAAGATTATGAAAATATTTGATAATTTTCTAGCGTTTGTTATTATTTACTGAACTTGTTTTTTAGTTCTTCTTTAACAATTTTAGTAGTACTAAAACCATGTCCTTTTCGTGTGAGAAGAAAGTATTTTTGCTCTTTTTTATGTTTTAAAAGATCTACTTCTGCTAGTGGTATATTCTTTCTTTCGCTATATGTTTGTGCTTGTTTGTCAGTAAGTTCTATGATATTTTTTGTTGCTAAATGTCAGAGAATATTTCCCATATAGTGAGTGGGTCTATACCCATATCTATCTATTTTTGCTATAGGAACGCCCATTTTTTCAGCGTGAAGTTGATCTGTTACTTTTTTAAAGTCCGGTGAGATGAGATATACTTTTTCTTTGCTTGCAACAAAAAAATGTTTTGTTTTGTCTATAGAGATTCATCGTTGCTCTTGAATCCATTTGCTAATTTTTTTTTGCAATCCTTTGCTTTGATCTAGTTTAAATTGATTTTTTGGAAGCATTTTATGATTTTTATCTATTTTTAGTTGTTTTGGATCAGAAAGTTTTTTGATTTTTGCGATAAAAAATCCTCATGTTTTCTGGAGATGTGGCCAACATCTTGCTACTTTTTCTTTTTCATCAAAGCTTCGCTCATCAGTGCTTCGGGTGACACCATGATTGAGTCATTGAAATGTTAGAGTTTCGAGTTTTATACTTTCTTTAAAAAATAAAAATGCTTTTGCTAGCGTCCCCTCATTTTCAAAAGGATTCAGTGTACATGTTGAATATACTATTGTTCATCATATTTTAGTAGTTTTTATTGCAGAAATAAGTAGTTGGAGTTGTGTTCCACATATTTTATTAATTTCTGCTTGATTCCAAAACTTGAGAGCAAAGTCTGATTTATATCTGGTTCATTCTCCACTACAAGGGGCATCGAGCAAAACATGATCAAAAAAATTTGGTAAGCTATTTCCAAAAGTTCATCCATTAAATTTAGTAAGAAGAGTGTTGTAGCGACCTCCTTGGTTTAAATTGTGAGCAAGGGTTCAGAGTCTTTTTCTATTAACATCATTTGCTATGACAAGGCCCGGGGTTTCTTTGTTCAATAAACTATTTGAAAGTTGTGAAGTTTTTCCTCCAGGAGCAGCAGCCATATCTAAGATAATGTCTCCCGACTGGAGATCAAGCTGAGGGGCAGAAAGGCTTGCTGCAACCTCTTGAATATAGAAAAATCCCGCTTGATAAAGAAAGGTTCTGCCAAGTGCGATATCAAGATCTTTCCTGTCTATATAAAAAGTGTTGCTGTTTTTTATAAATCTTTGTCTTTCGAGTGTTCGCCCAAAGGATTTAGTAATATTTAAAAAGTCTTCGACAGATATTTTTGTAGTATTTATAGTGATACTCTTTTTAAGAGGTCTATCACAAGCAACAAGAAAGTCGGTTATTTCATTTTCTGGAATAAGATTTTTTAAAAGGTCCTTGAATCATTGGTGTATAATTGATTTATGATTTTGGTTTTTATGTTTTTTCATGAATATATATTATAAAATGAATGAATAAAGGATATGGATTTGTAAGGTGATTACAAATCAAACCAGAAAAATTACAAGAGATTTTGATATCAAGTGGTTATCATTTTTTATAATAATAAAAAAAACTCTTGCAAATGTAAAAGATATTTGTACTATGCACCGTACTGTAGAGATTGGGATGTCGCCAAGCTGGTAAGGCAACGGACTTTGAATCCGTTATTCGTAGGTTCGAGTCCTACCATCCCAGATATAATATATAGCAAGACAAATAATGATATTTAATAAGATTGCGGGGTGGAGAAGTGGTATCTCGCCGGGCTCATAACCCGGAGGTCGTAGGTTCAATCCCTACCCCCGCAAATTTAAGGTATATGGATAATGTGTTCTATAAAGTATGTTTTTTATAAACTCTTTGAAAGAAATATTTATTGGATTATTATAAAGATTGTTAATTTATTGTCTTACTATTCGGGATTAGCTTAGTTGGTAGAGCATCGGACTCTGAATCCGAAGGTCTCAGGTTCGACCCCTGAATCCCGAGGAAAAATTAATATGCCGGGGTGGTGGAATTGGTAGACACGCGTGGCTTAGAACCACGTGCTTCGTGCGTGGGGGTTCAAGTCCCCCCTCCGGCAAGTTTAAAAAATATTAAATTACGACTTGAAAAGAGAGTGGAAATCTATATAAGTTCTTTTGTATAAATTTTTTTATTCATCAAAAATGCCACGGTAGCTCAGCTGGTAGAGCAAGTGACTGTTAATCACTGGGTCGCGGGTTCGAGTCCCGCCCTTGGCGTATTGGTGTTATGAGAGTAAAAAAATAATATATGAGTGAGTGTATGGTATTATTTATAGTGTATTATTAAACTTTAAACTTTAACTGTTAGTATTATGGCAATTACTGCATCAGCAAAAAAAGCGAGCAAGAGAAGTAACTATCTTAGGGGGGTGAATCTTGTGTACAAGTTATCTATGAAAAAAGCAATAAAGGCTGTAAAAAAAGCTACTAAAATGTGAGTAGCGGGTAAAGATATGGATATATTATTAGTGTCTGCATGCAGTGCTATAGATAAGGCTAAAAGAAAAAAGATTATTCATAAAAATAATGCAGCAAGAAAGAAAAGTAGATTAGTGAGATTGGCTGCTACTGTATAGTAGTTTTTTGCCAGTGTAGCTCAGCTGGTAGAGCATCCGCCTTGT
>CAMZLL010000035.1 GCA_947311505.1 uncultured Cryomorphaceae bacterium | reverse complement strand
TCAGGGGGATGTAGTGCTGAGATCGACTTCCCACAACTTTTCTTCTTTTTCACTTCTTCAATTCAATTACAATAACTAATTTCTAAAAAAAATTGAATTGAAGAAGTGAAAAAGAAGAAAAGTTGTGGGAAGTCGATCTCAGCACTACATCCCACTGAAGAGAGAAGGAGGAGGAGACAGTAAGAGTGAAGGTAAAAGGTAGCCAAAATAAATCTGTAAAACAAAAGAGGATGAAAGAAGGAGGTTGTGGGGACAGCAATGAAATAAGAAAGATGAAAAAATTAATACAGGATTCTTAAGCGAAAAGAAAACTAAAAAATCTAAGATTCAGAGTTTTGCAGTTTGGGTAAGGGGAAATTTTTTTATCCCTGATGCTCGAAAGTTTTGGATCAAACCATCTATTAAATATTTGACAAAATATATAGCAGAAAACGATATAGACTGTATAATCAGTAGTGGACCACCGCACACGATGCATCTGATAGCTCTGGGATTGAAAAAGAAATTAAACATTCCATGGATAGCTGATTTTAGAGACCCTTGGACAAACATAGATTTCTACAAAGAATTAAAACTATCTAAATGGGCAGATAAAAAGCATCATTACTTGGAACGAAAAGTTTTAGAAAACTCTGATTATGTAATTTCTGTAGGAGAGACATTGACCAACGAATTAGTAGAATTGGGGGCAAAGTGCGTTAAGACAATTACCAATGGTTATGATGAAACAGATTTGGCAGAAGCACAAGTCGGATTAGATGAAAAGTTTTCAATAGCACATATTGGCTCATTAACGAAAACTAGAAATCCAGATATATTATGGAAAGCATTATCAGAATTATGTAAAGAGGATACTCAATTCGCTAATGATCTCGAAATCAAATTAGTTGGAAAAATTGATTATTTTGTAAAAGAACAAATCAATCTTTTTAAGCTGGATAACTATATTCGAAAAATAGCCTACATACCCCATACAGAAGTAATTATAGAACAAAAGAAAACACACCTATTGCTGTTAATCGTTAACGATGCACCAAATGCAAAAGGAATTATCACAGGTAAGGTGTTTGAATACATGGCAGCTAAAAGACCTATTTTAGCTCTAGCTCCAAAAGGAGGTGATTTAGAAAGTGTAATTAACGAAACCTCCACTGGTAAATGTTTTGGTGCGTTAGAAAAAGAAAATCTCAAAGATTTTATAATGTCTGTATATAAACAAGAATATAATTATAAGCCGAACGGAATTAATCAGTTTACGAGAAAGAAATTAACAGAATCTTTAGTCTCTGTGATTAACGAAGTAATCTTAAATAAATAAAATTAATTTAAGATTCAAACAAAATATAAGGGGGTGTCTTTTGTGTAATGTAGTTTTATTGTTGAGAAGGGGTGTTTTTTTAGGGGGTGGTTGTAGTTTTTATGTTTTTAATTAGTTTTAATGTCTTTTTCTTGTAAATTTGCAAAAAAAAGAATAAATGGGATCAATTAGAATAAAAGCATTAGATGATTTAGGAGCAAGAAAGCCTAACTTTGTAAAAGCACCAGCCGATAAAGTGTCAGATTATTATGGAATGAACGTGTTCAATGTAACAGAAATGCGGTCTCATTTGACAAAAGATGCATACAAAGCCGTAATGAACGCTATCGATACAGGAGCACGAATAGATAGAAGTGTTGCAGATCAAGTAGCTACAGCCATGAAAGATTGGGCAATGGCAAAAGGAGCAACACATTACACGCATTGGTTTCAACCCTTAACAGGAAGTACAGCCGAAAAGCATGATGCATTTTTTGAGCCTATAGAAGACGGAAAAGCAATCGAAAGATTTGAAGGTAGTTTGTTGATACAGCAAGAACCGGATGCATCTTCATTTCCAAATGGAGGGATAAGAAATACTTTTGAAGCCAGAGGATATACCGCTTGGGATCCGCATTCGCCAGCATTTATTTTAGGTACTACTTTATGTATTCCTACTATATTTATATCTTACACCGGAGAGGCTTTAGATTATAAGATGCCATTGTTGAAAGTGCTAGATGTAATTGATAAGGCTGCCACCGATGTTTGCAAGTACTTTGATAAAAACATCAATAAAGTAACTTGTACCCTAGGTTGGGAACAAGAATACTTCTTGGTAGATGCAGCGCTCTATAACGCAAGACCCGATTTGGTAATGTCTGGAAGAGCACTAGTTGGTCATATCTCAGCTAAAGGTCAACAACTAGACGATCATTATTTTGGAACGATTTCCGATAGGGTTTTGGCATACATTCAAGATTTTGAAATTGAAGCATTAAAATTAGGTATTCCCGTAAAAACCCGTCACAATGAAGTAGCACCAAATCAATTTGAATGCGCACCAGTATTTGAAGAAGCTAATTTAGCCGTAGATCATAACTTGCTTTTGATGGATTTGATGGAGAAAATAGCTCGTAAACATAATTTTAGAGTTTTACTTCACGAAAAACCATTCGCAGGAATAAACGGTTCAGGCAAACATAACAACTGGTCTTTGAGTACCAATACAGGAGTGAATTTATTAGCTCCGGGTAAAAATCCAAAAACGAATTTAAGATTCCTAACCTTTTTTATCAATACTATTAAAGCCATAGCAGATAACGCAGATGTTCTTCGTGCAAGTATAGCAAGCGCTACTAATGATCATCGTTTAGGAGCAAATGAAGCACCGCCAGCTATCGTGTCGGTATTTATAGGATCTCAACTGACTGAAATGTTAGATAAGTTAGAGAAGTCTATCCAAGCAGGGAAAATGACACCCGAAGATAAAACCGCCTTGAAGCTAAATATCGGTAAAATCCCCCAATTAATGTTGGATAATACCGATAGAAACAGGACCTCTCCTTTCGCCTTTACAGGAAACAAATTTGAGTTTAGAGCTGTAGGTTCTACCGCAAACTGTTCCTCAGCAATGCTTGCCATAAATACATTGGTAGCTACACAACTAAAAGCATTTACAATCTCAGTAGATGCAAGAATTGAAGCGGGAGACAAAAAAGATGAAGCGATATTAAAAGAATTGCAAAAACTAATAAAGGAGTCCAAAAAAATAAGATTTGAAGGAAACGGATATGGCGAAGAATGGGTAAAAGAAGCCAAAAAAAGAGGATTGTCAAACCTAAAAGATACACCAAGCGCCTTGCAGGTGATGACATCACCATCTTATATAAAACTATTCGAAGATTTAGGTATCCTATCTAAAAGAGAAGTTTTAGCGAGGTACGAAGTAGAATTGGAGACCTATATATTAAAGCTCCAAATTGAATCTAGAGTCTTGGGAGATATGTGTTTGACAAATATATTACCCGCAGCCATCAAGTATCAATCGCAGTTGATAACCAATGTTCAAGGATTAGCGTCTATCTCGGGTAAGAAAAATAACGGATCCTCAGCTCAACTAGCACTGATTAAGTCAATAAGTGAACATGTAGATAGAATTTATCAATATGTACACGAAATGGTTGACCAACGAAAAAAAGCTAATAAATTGGAAGATACCAGTAAGAAAGCCAAGGCATATTGCGATAACGTGAAACCATATTTTGACCAAATCAGATATCACACAGACAAGTTAGAACAAATAGTGGACGACCAAGTTTGGGCATTACCAAAACTAAGAGAATTGTTGTTTACTAAATAGTTTTTGGGCGTTTAAACGGGCTATTCGCTTTAAGTTTTTAGTACTTTAGCAAGATAAACTAACCAAATAAGGAGCTTCTAAAGTCGCTCTTATTCGGTAAGTTTATCTAGCTAAACGCACCAAAAATCTACCGCTACTATCCCTAACGCAAAACAAAAGAAAAGAACTAAAAAAGATGAATATTTTAAAATTCTCTTTTTTTTTTACATAAAACCTATGAAAGAATAAAAATAATAATTATTTTCGCCCAATGTATTTTACTAAAAAGATACTATAAG
>CAMZLL010000034.1 GCA_947311505.1 uncultured Cryomorphaceae bacterium | reverse complement strand
TCAATCTATAAAAGCGTTAAAAGTATTACAATCTGCTATAGAAAAAAACCCTTGTAACTCAGATGCTTACACCGCTCTCGGAGGGATGTACTCCAGATTGAAACAACCAAAAGAAGCAATACATTACTACACCAAATCAATGGAATATATGCCTATTGAGGAACATGAAGAGGTATTGTTTGACATTGCTTTTGAATACCAAAACCTGCGTCAGTTTAAAAAAGCCCTTCAATTTCTTTTAAAAATAATAGATACATCACCTCAGAACGAGATGGCTATGTTTGAAATAGGACTTTGTTATTCCGAATTGGACCAAGACAAAGAAGCTATTATTTTCTTCGAAAAGTACTTAGATGAATTTCCCTACTCCTATATTGGTTGGTTTAACCTTGCTAATTGTTATATGAAACAAGGCAATTACGACAAGGCAATTTTCGCTTTTGATTACAGTACAATTATCAATGAATTTTTTCCAGCTGCATTCTATGGAAAAGCCAATGGATACATACAAAAAGAAGAATACGAAAAAGCAATCTTAGTCCTCAATGAAACGTTTGCTCTTGAACAACCTCATTCATTTGCCTATTGTACGATAGGAGAATGTTATGAAAAAATGAACAATCTCGATAGAGCACAGCATTACTACGAAAAAAGTATTGAAATAGACAAGCAATATGCTGATGCCTGGATTGGACTAGGTATTATTTACAAAATGAAAAAGGAGTACGATAAATCTTTAAAACATCTCAATATAGCATTGAATCTTAATGAAAATGATCTTGACGCTATCAATACAAAAGCTGAAATATTTGAAATAACAGGGCAATTTGAGAAAGCCATCGCTTGCTATGCTGACCTAGTTACCAAAGACACTTCGGATGAAGATGCCTGGTTTAACTACGGCTCTTTACTTGCCCGCAACAAGATGGCCAATGATGCTATTGACATTTTAGAAATAGGATTTGAAATGACAAATTCTGCTGCAATTCTATATAAAATGGCAAGCATATCATTTGAATTTGAAGAATATGGCTCTGCTCTACTTTATCTTGAAGAAGGTTTAGAAACGTTCCCTAAAGAAATAGATAAATTTTATGACTACTACCCTAACTATTCTCAAGACGAAAAAATAAATAAATTATTATCAAAGTATTTAAAAAAATAATATAATGAATTTTGAATTATCACATATACCAGAAAGACCATCAAAACCACGTGAAAGCGGGGTAACAATGATGATGGACAAAGGACTAAGCCTCAGACAAACAGAGAATTTCATCGAAGCCTCTGGTCATTTAACTGATGTTGTTAAATTTGGTTTTGGAACTGCTTTTGTGACTCCAAACATCAAAGAAAAAGTGGCACTTTATAAAGCCGCAGGTATCAGAACCTATTTTGGAGGTACACTTTTCGAAGCATTTGCTGTACGAAACAATTTAGACGGCTACAAAAGATTGGTAGATAGCGTAGGAATGGATCTAATGGAGGTTTCTGATGGTTCTATCATTTTGCCTCACGATGAAAAGTGCGAAATCATTCAAGACTTTAGCAAAAACTATACAGTAATGAGTGAAGTAGGCTCAAAGGAAGCTGGTATAATTATCAGCCCTGCAAAATGGGTAAAAATGATGACCAACGAACTACAAGCTGGAAGTTGGAAAGTAATAGCAGAAGGTAGAGAAAGTGGTTCTGTAGGAATATTTAGAGCCAATGGAAAACCACATACACTACTTGTAAATAAGATAATAGCAAAAGTAAAACCAGAAAATATTCTTTGGGAAGCACCTGTTAAAAATCAACAGGTTTGGTTCATCAACTTGTTTGGTCCAAATGTAAACCTAGGAAACATAGCGCATAATGATATGATTCCACTAGAATGCCTAAGAGTAGGTTTAAGAGGTGATACCTTCTTCAACTATTTGCCTGCTGATATAGTAAACTCTAAAAAACAAAAAGTTTAATGACGATATCTGCCACTGACTTAGATTTTGATAAACATCAGTTAATAGACATACGAGAGGATTATGAGCGTATTGATTTTCAGCATAAAAAGTCACTTCATATTCCTATGGGCGTTTTGCTGGAAAAAGCATCTGCCTTAGACAAGGACACTCTTTTTGTAGTTCATTGTGAGAATGGAGTACGTTCGTTGAATATCGTAACGATGATGCAGGCCAAAGGCTTTAAGAATTTCATAAGTCTAGAGGGCGGAGCAACAGCTTTAAAAAATCTATAGATGGAAAACAAACGATCTTTAAAAGACTTTGGACTTATTACATTAAAAGGCTTAGGAATGGGAGCCGCAGATGTTGTACCCGGTGTTTCTGGGGGAACAATAGCGTTTATCACTGGCATTTATCAAGAATTGCTTGCTACCATAAGTAGTGTAGATTTAAACGCATTGAAGAAACTAAAATCTGAAGGAATTGCCTCATTTTGGAAACACATCAATGGGAATTTTTTAGTTGCTTTATTCTTAGGAATTGGAATTAGTATAGCCTCATTAGCAAAACTAATCAGCTATCTGATGGAACATAAAGCCATAGCCTTATGGAGTTTCTTTTTTGGATTAGTTACAGCTTCTATTTTTTATGTAGGCAAGCAAGTAAAAAACTGGAATTTAAACACTATAATAAGTTTCGTTTTAGGAACAGGCTTTGCCTTTTGGGTAACGATCTTGCCTCCAATGGGGCATTCAGATGCTAGTTGGTTTATGTTTGTTTCAGGAATGATTGCTATTTGCGCGATGATTCTACCCGGAATTTCGGGCAGTTTTATTCTTTTAATACTAGGTTCTTACCAAACCGTTATTACATCAATCAAAGAATTACAAATAACCACCTTGGGCATTTTTGCGGCTGGATGCTTTGTTGGATTAATGGCTTTTTCCAGAGTTTTAAAATGGATGTTTGAAAAACACGAATCCGTAACCATCGCAACACTTGCAGGTTTCCTTTTAGGTTCTTTAAATAAAATATGGCCTTGGAAAATTAATGTAGAAGAATTGTACACCCATTCTGATGGAAAAATAGACTACCTTCAATCCAATGTATTACCAAGTAATGTAGAAGGTGAACCCCTATTGATACAGGCTATTATTTTTGCTCTAATAGGATTTGCCTTAATTTTCGGAATGGAAATAGCAGCAAATAAAATGAAAAAAACAGTATAATGAACACTTACGGACTCATAGGAGAACACCTCTCTCATAGTTTTTCAAAAAATTATTTTTCAAAGAAATTCAAGACTGAAAGTAATACCGACTGTGAATATCTAAATTTTGAACTGGAGAAAATCCAACAAGTCTATGATGTTATTGACAAACATAGACCTAAAGGATTTAACGTTACTATTCCCTTTAAAGAATCGGTTATTACTCTATTAGATGAAATTGACGCTGAAGCTAAAGAAATAGGTGCTGTAAATACAATTAAAGTAAGCTACAATAAAGAAGGAATTTGTCATCTAAAAGGATACAATACTGATGTATATGGTTTTGGACAGTTGATCAAGCCTTTTTTCGCATCGCATCACGAAAGAGCTTTGATTTTGGGAACTGGAGGCGCAAGCAAAGCTGTGGCATATGTCCTAAAAAAACTTGGAGTAACTATTTTATACGTTTCAAGAACTCCTAAACAGAGTAATCATATTTCTTACGAAGAATTAAATGAAAATGTCTTAAAATTTCATCCTTTAATAATAAACACTACTCCACTCGGTACTTTTCCAAAAGAAGAAACATTCCCTGACATTCCTTATCACTTTTTGAATGAAAAATCTTTTTTAGTTGATTTAGTTTACAATCCAGAAGTGACCACATTTATGCAAAAAGGGATGGACAACGGGGCTAAATCAATCAACGGATTAACGATGCTTCATCAACAAGCCAAAAAATCTTGGCTGATCTTCAACACTTAGTTTCTATTTCTTTCCCAACTCAATACCATAGGTAAAAACTATTCTATAAAATGTTCTATTAAAGCTAACATCAGCTGGAGCATTGTTAATATCAGCTAATGCTAAATGTCCTTTGGCATAGGTAGAATATTGGCTCAACTCAAAATAATGTCTTACCTTTCTTCCTCCACCTAGTTGAAATCCAAGCCCCGCTTCCCACATATAACCATTACTGATTTGATCTGCATTAAAGGGTTTTAAATTATTGGATATACCAACTTTACCTTTTAGGTAGTAAAGTCGTTTACCTTCATTAATATGATATTTCACTACCCCATATAGTGGCAGACTAGATACAGACACCCAAATTGGGTTATCGCCAACAATAGGAATCTCAAAACTAACATTACTAAAAGCAGTGCCTAGCCCCAATTCTAAATGAGAAGGGAATCTTTTGGTAAAAGAGGCTTGTAAACTCCCATGATTACTAGACATACCCCAAGAGAAATTAAAAAGATAGGCATTTTTATATTGAAACTTTTTTCGCTCAAATAAATATATTTCATCACTATAATATATTTTTTTTACATATCGCTTATTCACAAAAAGGGTATCTCTAGCATCAAACACTTTAAACTGGACGATATCATCGGTTTCTGTTATTAGTTTACCTGGCTTTCGTTTATTTCCCATATTCGCCCCTCTACGAAGGATCAACAATGATGAATTGGACAAATCCGTTTCTTCTTGGCAAAAAAATTCTGCTTGCGAAAAACTCACAAGCAGAATAATTAAAACTTTTAAATTCAACATAAAGTTATGTTTAGTAATTTATACTACTCAATTCAGTTAACGTTAGGGTAGCATAATCGATATTATATTGAACCAATCCATTATCTCCAGTCGTCAATATAATACTAGGATCGGTTGGGTGCGGCATAATATCATAAACGGTTACATTAGACAATGTAGTCTGAAAGGCTAAGAATTGCGGGTTTGAAATATCAAAGATAGTCAAGCCATTGTTTCCTTCACCTACGAATAAGTAGTTATTGATTATATTCATACCATAAGGACTTGAAACGGTGTAAGAATTCAATGGTTCAGGATTATTCACGTCAGAAATATCAAGGACTTCAACTGTATTTTCATCACCATTACAACCTGAGAAATCTGCGGTTCTTAATGTCAAATAGGCTACATTTCCATTTGGCAAAACCGGGTCACAAGAAGTAGGGTGTTCATATTCGCTGGTATATTCTGGCGAAGATGGATTAGATGCATCTACTACAATCATAGAAGTTTGCGTGCCTAGATAAAGATTATTTCCTTCTGGATAAATGGTTTCTAACCCTAAAGAAATGTCGGTTTCATTTACTAAATTCATTTGGTTAGGAGCATCATAAAAAGTATATAATTTGGAGTCACCAACAACATACACGTAATTATTGTTTACCGTTATTTTGTTAAGCGTTCCTTTTATAGACTCACTATTTCCAGTAAACGAAGACGGCACACTAGATTCAGGAATTAAATTGCCTTTCGAATTGTAAAATAGGTTACTTGACTCTCTTAAAGCTAATTCCTCTGCGCTACCAAAATCAAATGATTCGGTAACTACAGCATAATCAAACCCAACCAAAACATTTCCATTGTGATCAAAAATAGCGTCACCAAATGCAAACTCCACTCTATTTACCAAAGTAGGTAATGACAAATTGGTTATATCAATTTTCACAAAATCATATTGTGATTCAGCATAAATCATATTGTTCTCTACGTAAAATTCTTTACAAAAAGGCAATTGAATAAACGATACATTAACTGGGCTAGCAGGGTTAGTATTATCATATACATGAATCCCTTCATCTTCTTCTCCAATGAGCAACATGTTCTCATCAATAAATATCTTTCCAGGGTCGTTTATTTGTCTGGTTGTTCCAATCAAGGTTTTGCTTCTAACAGCATCAAGATCGGCATAAACAGCAGTTCCTTTATTATATGTCATTGTTACCGAGCCTTTATCTTTCACACAAGATGAAAGTAGAAATAAAAAGCTTACAGCTATAAGAAAGTTCGTTTTCATAATTTTTATTTTAGTTAATATTTTTATTAGTCTTACTATAGATAACAAGTATAAAGATCAAAAGTTGCATTTGAGGAAAACTTTTTTCTAAAAAAAGCCTAATGCTTAACATTTTTGACATCCTTTTTTTCAATTCTAAAGCTATCTTCAGACCTTAAATTTAATAAAATATTTCTAAATATCAAGTAGCTTAATATAAAAATGCCAATAATCAATTTAAATACAACTTAATAATAGTTTTACCTATACCAGTATATTATTGAATTGGATTCCAACCTTGTGCTTTTAGAGGAGTAATCGAGCCACTATTTAAGACTAAATTTACACCTTCGCTCTTATCTGTCATGTGTCCGATGACTGTCCAATGAGGATTTCCTTTTATCTTGTCGTAATCATTTTGCGAAATTGTAAACAGCAATTCGTAATCTTCGCC
>CAMZLL010000033.1 GCA_947311505.1 uncultured Cryomorphaceae bacterium | reverse complement strand
CGAACACGATTATGACGAAATTATCCATGAGCAAATAAGTGCAACTGAGTTTAAATTTGGTGGGCGAGCAGAAGTTGATTTTATTAATGATAAATATAAATTAAATATTCCTGAAAGCGAAGAATACGAAACTCTAGCAGGATTTATAATCAACCAATTAGAAAATATTCCTTCTGTTGGGGACGAACTTAAATACAACAATTATTTGATAACCATAACAGCTGTAGCTAAACATAAAATAGAGTTAATTCAGTTGCACTTATTTGCTCATGGATAATTTCGTCATAATCGTGTTCGTCTTCTATTTCACCAAAAATTTCTTCTATTATATCTTCCATAGTAAGCATTCCTGCTGTACCTCCAAATTCATCTACTACTACAGCTACACTTCTATTCTTTTTAATCATATCCTCAAGAGTTTGATTAGCAAGCATTGCTTCTGGAATAATATTAACAGGAAGTAATGTTTCTTTTATGCTTTCTGGTTGTTTAAACATTTCAAATGAGTGTACATAACCAATGATGTTATCTATTGAATCTTTATAAACCAAAATTTTGGATAGGTGTGTGTCTATGAATTTTTTTAAAACATCGTTTATATCATCATGGAGTTCAAAGGCTACTATTTCGTTTCTAGGAACCATACAATCTCTTACTAAAACTTCTCCAAAATTCAAAGCATTGTGAAATATCTTTACTTCAGAATCTTGCTCTTCTAAGTTGTTGATATCTGCTAAACTTTCTTCTAAATAGCTATCTAAGTCAATTTTTTCAAATGCAATGGTATTGTTTCCTTCTTCTTTTTTTACGAATATACTCAAAATCAATTCTGCTAGACCTATGGTTACAAAAGTAGGTATAAACAAAATTATAAATAAAATATAGAGGGGAATAGCAAGTTTACTAAGTATGTTATTGGCATTGATTCTAAAGATAGCCTTTGGTAAAAATTCTGCGAAAATCAATAATATTATAGTTGCTATAACTGTTTGAATAAGCATTACGGTAATTGCATTAGGAATACCTTGCAATAAAACAGGCTCTATTAATTCGCTCATTTTAATACTATAAATTACAACCATTACATTGTTACCGAGTAACATTGTACCGATAAACCAAGAGGGTTTGTTAGCAAAGTAGGCTAATATTTTAGAACTTATTCCTCCTTGTTCGTTGTTGATAGCAATCTTGAGTCTATTGGCAGAAATAAAGGCTATTTCTATACCTGAGAAAAAAGCTGATAACAGTAATGTTATTAAGATGCTTCCAATAAGGATAATGGGATCAGGCATATTTTATTTTTTTGTGATTATTCAAATTTAATAAATAATATGCGTTTGGTAATTCAATTTGTTAAGAATTCTTGTTTTTCTTACTATTTCCCCTTTTTGGTTTGGCAGAATGCTGTTCTGCATCTATTTTTTCATATCGTTTTCTTATTCCCCTTCGCATAAAAAACATAACCCAAGCAAGACCAGTAATAATGATAAAATATAAAATTCCTTCTGCTCCATCTTTAAAGTAATAATACAGTGTAGAAAGAGAAGCTAAACTAGCTACTATTAACCAAAATCGTTCGAGTATGATGTGTATTTTATTGTTCATTTTCGCCCAAATTTACTTCTTCTTTTTGGTAATTCAATATGCCATTGCTAATGTTTTTTACTTTGTATTTAGTAAAGTTGCTATTAGACTGAAGTCCAGTACCTGTTATTGTACCTTTTGGTGAGGTTATAGACACTTTTTCTTGGGTATATACTGAATCTTTTTTAAAATCTACATGTAGCAATTCTGTATTTAAGCGTTCTTCTTTGAAATTTTCAAAAACTACAGAATCTTTAACCATTATGTATTCTTTTTCTGAGTACATAATGCCATAGTTTGCAAAAAGAGTGGATTCTTCTCGACCGGAGGTATCAAAAAAAGTTACTTCCATACCGTTTGGGCATTCCATATAACTTTCTTCTTTATCATTGAAACGATGCATAATAGGTGCTTCTAATTTTAATTTTAGAATACCATTATCAGAAAACATCATAGTTACTCCTTCGCTTATTTCTGCTGGGTCATCATTGGTGTAGGTTACTTGTTTTATTTCATCTTGGGTATTACCACAAGCTGAAAACAAAAAAATTCCGATTCCGATAAATATCGAAAACGGAATTTTATTTATTATGTATGTGTTCTTTTTCAAAAACTATTATTTTGTTCTTATAGCTACTTTTGTTCCCCAACAAGGTACCGATACAGAATCTCCTTTTTTTACTCCTTCAGCGAATATTTCGCCTGTAGTAGGAAGATTTCCTTTTATGTTGGCTTTCCAAGATGAACTTGCGCAACTTGCCTCGTCTGCTAGTTTGAGTGCATAACTATAAATAGCTCCTCTTTCTAGTTTTGTGCTTCCACAACTTGTAGCAGATATTGCTACTGCTCTTGCTTTTATGTATTTACCTTCACAACCACCTATTTTCGATGCCAATGAGGTCATTAGTTTGTAGTTCTTTTTCTTTTCAGCTATGTTTACTTTTTTCTTATATATATTGATTTTTGTTTCTTCAGAAATTGATTCATATCCAAGAGCTTCATCATAAAACTTCATAGCGTTAGATGTTTCTTTTTTTCCATAGTAATAGTTACCGAGGTACATAGAAGTTTCCGCAGTTGGTTTTGCAGCGTGTACTCGTTCTAACAATTCTATGAAATAAGCTTTATCTGTACATTTTTTCTTATTCAATTTTGCTAAAACTTTCTCAGCTAATTCTATGTTTTCTTTATCATCATCTGTTTGTGGTTTGTAGATGATTACTAGTTGATCGCATGTTGCGCAAGGATCTACGTATTTTTCTAAGGTTACTTGGGTTTTTAACCATTTATCAACTTTTTTGGTATCGCCTTTTTCTTGATATTCTTTTATTTTTTGATTAGCTATTTTATCTAAATAATCATAATCGTTTAAAACCAATTCGCAATCAGCTTTTTTTGTTTTCAACATCAAAACAGAAGAATACATAAATAAACGTGCATTGTAATAATCTAATTTATTTTCATTTCCCTTAAACGCTTTTCTATAAAGGTTATTAGCTTCTTCAAATTTTGTTGTCGGATGATACTTCATCATTGTTTTTGCTTTATCTACTTGTATTTTATCACAATCTCCAAAATTTTCTATCCACAGATCATAAATTGTAAGTAAAGTATCTGCCATAAGTGCAACATCTGGACTTTTCTTATCTAAAGCTTTTATTTTCTTTTTATAAATACTAATTCCGTTTTTATACAAATTGGTTTTATATTGTGGACAAACTTTTTGAGTTTTCCACCAAGCTATACTTGCTTCGTTCCAGTTTTTTTGTCTCAAAAACTCACTATAAATAGATACATTTTGACGACAACTTACTGAATCTTTTCCAAAATTAGAAGCAGTTACATCGTTACATACTTGCGCATTAGTAGCGGTAAATGCTCCTAAAAATATAAATACTATTCCTGTTATTAAATTTTTCATTTTTCTATTCTTTAATTATATAATCTCTTTTTAAACCATCTATCAAATCTAGAATTAGGTGCTAAAGAGAATCCTAAGTTAAATTTAAAATAATTATCTTCTATCAAACCATTGTTTGTTGTTCCCATTTTTCCTAAATCAAATCCTAAATTAACGGAAGATGCTGTTCTAGAATTGATAAGTGGTATAGAAACTCCAAAACTTATGCCATACTGTTTTAATTGTGTGTTTTCTAAAAAATAAGGTGTTTTTCCAGTATGAAAACCTATACGGTAGGTACTTAATTTCATTGGATTAGAATTAACATGTACTGCTCCATTCATAGGTGTATATTCAAATCCAATAACTGCTTTTGCACTTTGTCTCAGTTCGGTAGGGTTGGTTTCTATTCCGTCAAAAGATTCTTTATAATCTTGCCAATTTCTAAATTCATATTGTCCAGAGATTACAAATCTATTGTCAAATGTCAAAGCTAAACCAAAGCTAGTCCCTCTTGGTATATAGAATGTACCTTCGGTGTCTGTGAATTGGTTTACGGTATCTTTTGGAAACTCTCCTACACCGTTGGTAGATAATGAGTAGGTATAAGCATACAAATCTCTATATCCTGTAATACTTCTACCTAAATTCAATGTTGCTCCAAATTGATAAGACCATTTTGAGTTTAACTTTTGATAATAATGCAAACCTGCATCGTATGTAAATCCTCTAATAATGGATTTTTCAACTATTTTGGTATTAAAAAAAGATATATCATCAAACTCAACACTTCTGCGTTTGTCTAAAGTTCCAAATAAATAATTAACATTGGTACCTATTGATAAGCGTACAGAATCGCCTTTATTAATTATTTGATGTCCTAATCCTATAAACGCTCTATTAATACTTCCTTTTCCATCATATCTATATGTTATAGAATCGCCTTGATTGGTATTGATACTATATCCAGTAGTAGAAAAAGGAGATAATCCAAATACAAAACCGGTATGATTAGATATTGGTAATAACAAAGAAAAGTTTTTTAGTCCTGCTATGGTATTTTTATCGGTGTTGGTTTCTGTTGTTAATTGAGAATACTTTCCTCCTATATCAATATTAAAAATAGGGTTGTATCGTTTTACAAGAGCGTAGGTAGCTGGATTAGAAAGATTGATATGATCATATCTTCCTGTAACATTTCCAAGCGCAACGGCTGCTCCTCCGTTTCCTATATAGGCAGAGTTTAGTGGTAAACTTATGTCGCCTATCCCATATCTGGTATAAGGAGATGCATTAAGTGCTTGTGCAAAACTTGTTTGCATTAAACCTAATGTTAATATGGATAAAATTATTCTTTTAGCTGTACGCATTGTATTCTACTATTTCGTTTAGTCCTCTCAGGGTGAGCAAACGGTCTGCAAAGATGCTATTTTTTTGTGGAAAATCAATATTTTCTATGAAAGGCATGTCTCCTCCTGTAAAAATAACCTTTAAATTTTTATATTTTTCTTGATATTCTTTTACTATCATTTTTATTTCTGCAAGCATTCCGTTATAACATCCTGCCTGCATGGACTCGTTTGTTGTCCTTCCTTCGAGTGGTATTTTTTCTATGTTTTTTATTAACGGTAAATTTGCTGTAAAAGTATTTAATGCTTTAAATCTCATTCGTAATCCTAATGAAATAGCACCTCCTAGATAGTGTGCTTCTGCATTGATAAAATCAAATTTTAAGCATGTTCCTGCATCAATAACTAATACATTTTGTTTTTTAAATCTAGCATTACTTGCTATTACATTAGCTAATCTATCAGCACCTAATGTGTCTGGTGTTCTATATTTATTAATAATTGGAATAGGAGTAGTGCTTTCAAAAATAATTGGGTTTTTAACGTTTTTTATCACAAATTGGGTAGCTTTTTTGCTGGCAACGGAAGAAATTATGGCGTTTTTATATGTTTTCTTTTTTATAAATGTAACCAACGTAGAAAGAGAAGTAAAACGTTTGTCAACTATACATTCTGTTGCTTTAAATAGAGCACATTTTGTTGTTGTATTTCCTATATCTATGATTAGGTTGTTGTGCATATTTTATTTTGAGATAAATTTATTCCATTTTTTAACCATAAAGCGTTCATATACTTCATTTAGTTTTACACCTGATGATAAAGTATAGGTGTTATTAGCTTTTTGGGTATCTTCTTTGCCATAAAGCATATATTTTTCTCCATTAGTAGTAAACAAAAGTTTATAATTAAGATCTAAATTAGAAACGAAGGGGATACATTCAACTTGATAAAGAAGAGATATTTCTCCTATTGTGTCTCTATTTACATCAGTAAGTTCTATGGTTGGTAAGTAAAATTCTGCCACTATAGAATCTGCACAGGAACTCACAACATCAGAGAACTTTCTTATCAATTTATATTCATTATTAGGTAATTTTTCAAAATGATAACAATAAATGTATTTGGTTTTATCATTTAATTGTTTTCCAAAAAAAGGTGTTATTTCACTTCTTATAAAAATATTATTTCTTAATTTATCTACCCATTGATAAGCATCTATAACATTACCCCAAATTGTATTTTCTTCTTCAAAACCATCTTCTAAAAAATAAGGGTTTAGCTGTAATGCTCCGTTTGGACTGGGGTCAAAATAAAACAACTTTACAAATTCCTTTTTCTTTTCATTGTATATTTCTAAAGTAAGTTGTTGTGGTGTTCTTGCAGAAATAGAATCTCCTCTTATTCTTTTAAAATCTTTTGGAAAAAATAAGGTACGAGTTTTATCTTCGATGAGTTCTATTTTTTTTATATAAACAGATCTATTTGAGTATATTCTTAGGGTTATTTCTTCATCATTAGATGTCCATTGATTGGTTATGTCTATTTTATAGTCAGTTGTTATATCTACCTTCCAACTATTTTTTTGTTGTCCAAAAGTAGAAATTAAAATACTAAATGATGCTAAAATAAATATTAGACGCATAAAATTTAATTGCGAACTATACTAAGTTTAATCTTTTGTATAAATCTTCTTTGTAAGATCCTCCTATTGGAAGAGTTTTCTTATCATCTTCTAATACTATGTTTGGAAATTCTATTTGAGAAATTTTATCTAAACGAACTATAAATGAGCGATGTACTCTTACAAAAAATTCTGAAGGCATTTTTGATTGGATATCTTTCATAGTAGAATGAATGGTATATCTTGTAGTTAATGTATTGATAACAACGTAATCTTTAAGTGCTTCTATAAAATAAATATCTTTGGTGTTTAGTTTTATCAATCTTGATTTACTTTTAACAAAGATAAATTCTTTATTTTCTTTATTTTCTACTACGCTATAAAGCATATCTCTTTCTTTCAGAATTTCAAGCTCTTTATTATGTTTGTAAAGTGCCATTTCAATAGATGTGTGAATATCTATTTCCTTAAAAGGTTTAATAATATATGCGTAAGGCTCGGTTACTTTTGCTTTTGCTAATGTATTTTCATCTGCATAAGCGGTAAGAAATATAATCGGAATGTTATATTTTTCTTTTATTTGAGCAGAAGCTTCTATACCATTCATATCTCCTTTAAGCATAATATCCATAAGGATTATATCTGGTTTAGTTTCTCCAGCTAATTGAACTGCTTTTTCTCCTGTTGCAGATGCTCCAGCTATTGTATATCCAAGTTTTTTGAGACTGTATTGTATATCTTTAGATACAATACTTTCATCTTCTACTACTAGTACACTAATCTTGCTCATTATTATTTATTTTTAGAGGTATTTAAGTTATTTTAACAAAGGTAATTAAATATTTTGTACCTCTATCTTCTTTTAATGATATTGTTCCTTCTAATTGCTCTATAAGAGTATATACGAGTTGTAAACCAAGTGATTCTGCTTCTTCAACATTAAAATTTTTGGGTAGTCCTATTCCGTTATCCTCTATATAAATATTAATTTTTCCATTTTTTTCTCGGAGTTTTACATCAAGAATTCCTTTTTCTTCGTTTACAAATGCATATTTCATTGCATTGGTTATTAATTCATTAATAATCAAACCACAAGGTATTGCTTGGTCTAGATTAAGATTAATGGTATCTAGTTCTAATTGGAGTTTTACATTTCTGTTGTCAGTTATAAAAGTATGAAAAACGTTGTTACTCAGGTTAGTAATATATTCTGCAAAATTAACTTCTCTAAAATCTTTTGATTTATAAAGGCTTTCATGAATAAAAGACATTGATTTTACTCTATTTTGACTTTCTCTTAGTATAGCTAATGTTCCTTCGTCTTTTACATAAGCAGATTGAAGGTTAAGAATACTAGATATAACCTGAAGGTTATTTTTTACTCTATGATGAACCTCTTTGAGTAGTACCTCTTTTTCTTCTAAAGATTTTTTTATTTCTATTTCTACATTCTTTTTTTCTGTTGTATCTATGGCGATACAAGCAAGATCAAACTTTGTGGAATTTTCTTTTTTTATCGGACTCAAAAAAGTTTCAATCCAAATAATTTTTTCTCCATTTATTAAGGGTACTTCAAATTGCTGTGCTTTTCCATTAATAGCTTTTAAATAAAAAGAAAACATTCTTTTTTCTTCTCCTTTTGGTACAAAAAGGCTAGTTTTCTTTAAAAAATTATCTCCAATCAATAATTTATCCTTAAATATTTTTCGTGCGTATTCTTTAAATTTACTATTTATAGATGTTATACACATATTTTCATCTAAAGTCCAAATAAGAATATCAGATTTACTTTCAAATATAGATTCTAATTTAGAATTTTGCTGTTGCAACATTTCGGTTGCTTTCTTTTCTTTGGATATATCCCTAGAAATCCCCATAAATCCTATAACTTCATTTTTTGCATTTCTTAATGAAGTGCTTGATAGATAGGTGGTAAATTTTTTCCCTTTTTTAGTTATATTTCTAACTTCTCCAGTATAAAATCCAGTATTATCAAATTCTTTTATTATTCTTTTATACTCTACCTCCTCGGCATACAGATCTCTTATATTTAATTTTAAAAATTCTGATTCTGTATATCCAAATTGCTGACAAGCAGAAGGACTAACCTTTGTTATATGATTATTTAAATCAGAGGATATTATTATATCTAATGAACTATTAAATATACTGTTGCTAATTTCTTGAGAATGAAACAATTCTCTTTGTGTTTTTTTATGCTTTTTTATTTCTTTTTCTAATAAAATATTTGCTTCATTAGCAAGGTCAGCTTTAAAGGTCAGTTCAGAGATGATTTTTTCTATGGGTTTATTTTTTTGTTTATCTTCTATTTTGTTTATTTTAACAGAAAAAAAAGGTTTACCAACTAGCGTAATAGAAACAATGCTTAGTTCGGCAAAAAAATTATTTTCTTTTATGGTTTGTAAGATAACTTTACTACTAAAAGCTCCTTTTTTATAAAGTATAAGTTTAATTTTTTCTTTTTCTTCAAACAGAATTTTCTTTATACTACTTTTACTAACTTCAAAAAAAGGTTTGTTTAAATACGTATCTCTTTCTTTTATTTCATAAAGATCTAAACAGGAATTGTTTGCCCATATAATATGATAATTATTAACATCAACAAGCATTACAGCTTCTAATGAGTTCTTGTGAATTCCTGAAAATATTTCAATCTCTTTAGTCAATCTTTTTTATTTTAACACCGTTAATCTTTTTTTCTTCTCCTCTTTTATAGGTTATCTGCATAGTTGGTTCACCTAATTTAGAAAACTTTTTCCATTCTCCTTCTTTCATTCCATTATCATATTTTCCTTCCCATTGAATTTTTCCATTAGGGTAATAATATTTATGCTTTCCGATGGGTAAACCGTTTAAATATTCTCCTTCAAAAGCGGGTTGTCCATCTTTATATTTATAAATCCATTTGCCATGTTTCACATCATCTCTAAATTCTCCTTCTTCGGTATGGTCATTTACATTATAAAACCATTTTCCATCTTTTATTCCTTCTACAAAAAATCCATTTGTAATAATATTTCCTAGAGTATCATATTCTATTACTTCTCCATCTTCTTTTCCTTTGTAAAATGATTCTTCTCTATGTAATTGTTTATTAGCATACCACCATTTCCAATTTCCTGTTGGTTTTCCTTCTTTATAGTTACCTTTTTGTTGTATATCTCCATTCTTGAAGTAATAGATCCATTCGTTTATTTTATAGCCATTGGAAAATTCTCCTTTATATTTTACCTCACCAGTTTCGTAAAATCCTTCCCAACTGCCATGTCTTGCTCCCGAAGTATCTAATAATCCTTTGGCTATCAAATTATCATTTACATATTCATAAGAAAACAATAAAACTCCTGTGGAATCATATTCTCTAAAAATTCCCTGCTTTTTGTTGTCTCTATATCCTCCCACAAGAAGCGACCCATCAGGTCTTATTTTTTTTTCCAATTCAAAAAATGCTACTTCTTCGCTTTCTATATTAATTTTTCCTTTTTCATATTTTTCTAATGTTTTCAAACTTCCTTTTGGTGTGTATTCTTTTACTACTCCATTTAATTCTCCATTGGTATATTTTCCTTCCCATTTTAATTTCCCATTTTCATAAAATGTTTTCCAAACACCTGTTTTTTCTCCTTCTTTATTTCTTCTATTTATTTTTTCTTCATTTCGTAGAAAACCTCCTGTGTATTCAGATATCGAGATAAGCAAACCGGTACTATCATACTCATAACCAAAACCTTCTTTCTTATCTTCCAAATAGGGAGTGATTTTTTGCAATTTTCCTGAAGAAAAATAAAATTTACTCTCTCCAGATAGCATATTATTTTTATAGTTTTCTTCAGAAATGATACAACCTAAAGAATCATATTTTTTTGATATTCCATTTTTTAAGCCATTTTCATACGAAATGGTATTGAACAATTCCTGTTTTTCATTATAAAATTTCCAAATACTATCTAATTTAAAATGGGTTCTGTTTCCTTCTGTTTTAAGAATTCCATTTTCGTAGTAGGTTTTCCAATACCCATTTGGTTTTCCTTTTTCTAAATATCCCTCACTGCTTTTATTGCCATTTTCATAGTAAAAAACATTATATCCGTTTGGGTCAGTTTTTTGAGAAAATGAATTTAGGAAAAATGAGCTATTAACAATTACTATTAATAATAAAAGAATTTTTTTTAAAGTTAAAAGAAATATACTATTACTATTAGGGTGTTGATATGGTTGGTAAATATTATGCAATTTTCTTTGTTTTATGACTTATTAATTGTTGTTAACAATATACTAACAGTTAATTTGTTTTAACGCACTGAACTTAAATTAGTTTTCACTTTATTAACATTTTGCAATTTACAATATGATAAACGAAATGCTAATATCTTTTTTATTTTTTTCTTCTATTTTATGTTCAAAGCTTCTTGATATTGTGTTACAAACTTTATGCTAAATTAATAGGTTAGTTAAATTTTTCTTTCTGATTGTAAAAATTATTAAATAATCCTAATAATACTTATTATATTTAATCAACACTTATTAACATAGTTTTGAGCATGTGTTGTTAATATCATTTCTTTGTGATACAAATATACAAAACATGAAAATAGCAATAGGTTCAGATCACGCAGGATTTGGTTTAAAAGAGATAATAAAGGAATACTTAACGTCACAAAATCATATAGTTACTGATTATGGATGTTTTTCTGAAGAAAGTGTAGATTATCCAGATTTTGCTCATCCGGTATGCGAAAGCATTGAAAAAAAAGAAAACGAGATAGGTGTGCTTATTTGTGGAAGTGGTAATGGTATTAGTATGGCAGCAAATAAGCATCAAGGAATACGAGCAGCTTTGAGTTGGACTCCCGAGATTGCAGAAATGGGAAGATTACACAATGATGCCAATATAGTATCTTTACCTGCAAGATTTATATCAAAAGAAACCGGTTTAGATATTGTAAAAATATTTTTAGAAACAGCTTTTGAGGGAGGAAGACATCAGAGAAGAGTAGAAAAAATTGCTTGTTGCTAAAAAATAATAATAATGAAAAGAATTACATTTATAGTTAGTATCGTACTATTAACCGGTTGTACTCTATTAAAAGGTAAAAATAAAATTAATCTTGAATCTGATTTTAACGTTGCACAGACCTATAGTTCTACCATAAAAAGTTCAGATTTAGAAAAGCATTTAACTATTCTAGCGTCCGATGAATATGAAGGTAGAGAAACCGCTATGGCTGGTCAAAAAAAAGCCGCAAAGTATATAGAAAAACATTTTGTAAAGAATGGCTTAATGCCAGGACTTGGATCAGAAGGATATCAACAAAGTTTTCCTGTAGCCTTAAAAAACCCAAGTAATATAATAGTTTCTATAAATGGAAATAAACTAGAATTTCTAAAGGAATTTTATTATTTAGGCACTATTAATGATACATTATTAAAAGATAAAAAAATAGTATATCTGGGTTACGGAATTGATCAAGAGGGTCCGGGATTGTCGGACTATAACGGTATAGATGTAACTGGTAAAATAGTATTAATAAAAGAAGGTATTCCTAAAGAACGAGATGATATCGATTTTAGTTGGGCAAACTGGCGAAAAAAAGTTGAAGCGGCTACTAAACATGGAGCTATAGCGGTATTTACCATTCAAGATGATTTTATATCTAAAGTAGAGCAAGTAAAAGATTTTATAGAAAATCCTCGGATGCAACTACATAATAAAGGAAGAAAGCAAAGTATAAAAATTCCTAACATTTATATTTCAAAACGTGCTGTAGATACCTATATTGATATAGAACAACAGATGAGTTCGTTTTTGAAACAAAAAGCAACAATAGATGCTAAAACGATGCAAATATTAGCTTCGGAAAATGTTTTGGGATATATAGAAGGATCAGATTTAAAAGAAGAATTAGTAATTATTACTGCACATTATGACCACTTGGGGTATGATAATGGTGAGGTGTGCAATGGAGCAGATGATGATGGATCAGGAACGGTTGCGTTGTTAGAATTAGCGCAGGCTTTTTCATTAGCAAAAAAAGAGGGTAATGGTCCTAGAAGAAGTATGTTATTTATGACCGTTTCAGGAGAAGAAAAAGGATTGTTAGGTTCTCAATACTATTCTGAAAATCCGGTATATCCATTGGCTAATTCTGTTGTAGATTTGAATATAGATATGATTGGTAGAAAAGATACCATGCATGGTAATGAAGATTATGTTTATCTTATAGGTGCAGATAGAATAAGTATGGATTTACACAATATTAGTGATAAGGTGAACAGTATTTATGTAAACATGGATTTGGATTATACCTATAATCAACCAAACGATCCCAATCATTTTTATTACAGATCGGATCATTACAATTTTGCAAAAAACGGAATACCTGTTATATTCTACTTTAGTGGTGTTCACGAAGATTATCACAAACCAACGGATGATGTAGAAAAAATAAATTTTTCTAAATTAGAAAAGACTACAAAATTGGTTTTCTTTACAGCGTGGGAAATAGCTAATAGAACCGAACGTCTTCGATCAAACGGAAAGGGGTAAAGGGGGGAATAAAACCTGCTAAAGTAAAGTAAGTAATGAAAGAAGATAAAAAAGAAGAGTTTGTAGTCCTAGTAGATGTGCAGGACAATGATTTGGGTATAATGGAAAAAATGGAGGCACATAGAAAGGGTGTATTGCATAGAGCGTTTTCTGTTTTTGTATTCAATGATGCAGGAGATTTACTCTTGCAGCAACGCGCATTTGAAAAGTATCATTCAGGAGGATTATGGACCAACACTTGTTGTAGTCATCCGAGAAAGGGAGAAACTCCTTTAAATGCCGGAAAAAGACGTTTGCAAGAAGAAATGGGTTTTACTTTGGATGAGTTGGAACATCAGTTTACTTTTATATATAATAGAAAACTAGACAACGAACTTACAGAACACGAATTGGATCATGTAATTTTTGGTACTTATAATGATTTGCCTGCGTTCAATACTGAAGAAGTATGTGCAGTTAAGTATGTGTCTATGGAGTTTTTAAAAGAAGATATGCAATCCAACCCCAAAGAATATACAGAATGGTTTAAAATCTGTTTTGATGAGGTAATGAACAGATTAAAAAAATAGCTTCTTCTTTTTTAATCAAGTCTCAATAAATTTAGAAAAGTATTTTGTATTGCATCACAGGTAAAAACCCATTTTGATAGTTGGTTACTAACTTTTGAGTATCAGCATTATAGCTTTGATTGAATACATTTTTATGATTTGTAAAATTTTGCATATTTAAACTCCATTCTTGTGTCATTTTCTTACCATTTCTTTTAAAACCAATTTTAAAATCTGTTCTAAAATAATCATCATATTTAGGAACATAAGCATTTGCATAATCATATACAGCTACCCCTTTTATTTTACTTGCCTCAGTATCTATTGGTATATATCTTTGTCCACCATTTAATGTAACTTTAGCATCGATTACTAAGGTTAATTTTGCTTTTTCTGCATGTTTTTTAGAGGTTACGTTAAACTCTTTACCAATTAAAAAATTAGAAGTATAGTTACCATTAAAAGCAGTATTACGTTCCACACCATCACTTCCTTTGTACTTAGATTCGTATAGTGATGCGGTCAACAAATAATAAAAACCTTTGTTAAGAAAACGCTCTACGGTTACTTCCATTCCATAGTTAGTACCTGTACCATTGTTAACTAAAGTATCTGGAAAAGTAAGGTCAAAGTTGGCACCATAGTTCATAATAGAATAATAAGACGAAACATCTTGTACAGGAGCATTATCGATCAATTGATAATAGGCTTCGGCTTTGATTCTAGAATGTTTGCCAAGGGATTGATCCAATCCCAAAACAAAATGATTGCTTCTTATCATTTTCAAATCTCTATTAGGAATATATGCTTCTCCGCTTTGATCCAATATAGTATTACCTTGATTGTCTTTTATTTGTCTAAAAAACAAACGATTGGGAGCCAGTTGATTGTGCAATCCATACGCTAAACTCAAAGATGTTTTCTTTCCAATATCATACGTCATTCCCAACCTAGGTTCTACTGCGTAAGTCTTGTTGAGTATAAAATACTGACTATGCACTCCTGTATTGAAAGTTAATTTTTCGTTGACTCTAAATTGCCATTGTATAAATGGTTGTAGCAAATATGTAGCTCCTTGGTTGTCTGTAATATTGTACCAATAGGATGGAATATAGATGTTTTGAGTAGGATCTGGCATTACTATAGTATCTGCATGAATACTCAAGCTATCTTTTAATTTATAAAACCTTCTTTGATTGTAAATTCCTAGTTTTATAATATTTCTTGGATTCAATTTATTTTGATAAACCAGATTGAGTGATTGTTTTCCTTCTGTGGTGGTGTTTCTATATCTTGGATAATAGATTTCTTTAAAAACATTAAGGGTATCTTGTTGTATTTCATTAAATGTACCATCTACAGAAAAAACTGTTTTTAAGAACGATTTATTATTAAATCTATATACGTTTGTTATACCTGCCACACCGATATTGGAATTAAATCTCAGGTCTTCACCCTTGTTAGAAAACAGTGTAGCTTCTTCGTTTTCACTGTCAAGTAATTCTACAGAAGAAATACCACCAATACCCCAAATAGATGTTTTTCCTTTTTGATTAGGAAAATCCATTTTAAAAGATAAATCTTGATAGTTGGGAATAGAAGTACCTGTACCAAAATCCATTCCCATCAATTGAAATAATTTGAGGGTAGAGTAGCGGTAACTGATTAGAAAAGAAGAGTACTTTTTCTTATTAATAGGACCTTCCGCCATAAATTCTAATCCATTGAAACCAAGCTGAGTAAGAAACTCATATTTTTGATTGTTGCCCGATCTCAATTTTATATCAAAAACACCTGCCAAGGCATTGCCATATTCTGCTGGAAATGCACCCGTCATAAAATCACTATTGTCTAATATGTTGTTATTCAATATAGAAACCGGACCTCCAGTAGTTCCATTTTGAGCAAAATGATTGGGATTGGGAATATCTACACCTTCTATTCTGTACAAAACGCCAGTAGGAGAATTTCCCCGAATAACGATATCGTTTCTACTATCATCTGCACCTTGCACACCCGCAAAATTTTGTGCCATACGAGCCACATCATTCAAGCTGCCAGCATAGCGCATCGATTCATCTATAGAAAAAGTTCGAGCACTTACAGAAGTCATTTTGTTTTGCGCTCTTTTTTTATCGGTTTTCACTTCCACTTTTACTTCATCCATTACCAAGCTTTCTAGTAGTTCAATATTGATAATCAGCTCCTTACCAGAAGTAAGCTCTACGTTATTCATCAACCTAGGTTTATACCCCATATAAGTTATCTTGATATCTATCCTACCAATAGGCACATCTGTGATACTAAAATTTCCAAACACATCTACTGCAGCACCTTTTATAGGATCTAGTGAAGTAATTACTACATTGGCTCCGATCAGTGGAGCTTTGGTGTCCTTATCAGTAACAGACCCTCGTATGGTTTGTGTTATTTGCGCTTGTGCTACAAAAGAGAAAACTGCAAACAGAGAAAGAAATATATTTTTCATGGTTTTATTATTTTGAATGCAAAGAAATGTAAATCTTTTATAGTCTTTAATTTTTTGGTAGTATTTGCACAAATTTGTGACGTTTGTCAAGGATGGTTAATGGTCATGTGAAGTTTAACAAACCTATAATTGCTTAATTTTTTCATTGAGAAAATCTACATTTGCTCGAGATACAGGTATAAAAAAGTCATTTATTCCTTTGATAGAAAGTTGGTAACCTTGTGCATTGCCTTTTGTGTGCGTTATGTGGTTGAGGTTGACCAAAAAACTTCTATGTGTTTTTATAATGGTGTCAGGTAAGTTGATTTGTTGATGTACGTTTTTCAATGTAATTCGAAGTGTTTTTTTCTGAATAGTGTCATCTTGTAGGTAAACAATATCACAATAATTACCAGTAGATTCTACGTAAAGTAGAGTATTAGATTCTATTTGTAGTTCTTCATATTTTCCTTGCCCCGAGAGATTTAGTATTTTATCTTGTTTGTAAATTTCTTTATGCTCTTCTATAGTAGCATTAATATATTGAGACTTTGCTTTGAGTTTATTGTAATTGATTCTTTGCGAAATAATTATAAATACACCCAATGGAATAATAGATACTACGAGTGTCGATAAAACCACCTTTAAAAAACGAATTATTTCAAATTCTTTGTTGGGATAGAAAACAAATGCTCCAATAATGTAATTGGTTATGGCTATAGTTAAAACAATAGAAAAAACAAAAAATAAATCTTTACCAACCGTCCATTTATCAGCTACAAAGAAAGTAGGAAAAACTCTAGTAATGACATTGGTAAAAAAAACCGATACTAAAAAAGTAACTCCGGCAAAAAGAAAACATGTGTTAAATGTATAATAGAAATTTTCATACAATAGTTTTGGTTGTATGATATAGAGAAACAGAAATACAGTCAAACTCAAAATTATATTAATAATATTGACTTTTAAATATCCCTCTTCTATAATTAATGGATATGCTTTATCAAGAAATTTAAACATAACTAAATTTAAAGTTTCAGAATGAAATCAGCCAAAAGTTTAGCCAAATCGTCAAACTCGTTGAGTGGAAGCGTTTCTCCTTTATCAAAAATATCATGATAGAATGAAATACCTCCCATAGTATATATAAATATAGAAGGAACTCCAGATTCACTAAAGAAATAATGATCGCTATTAGCAGCTTTTCCTCTGACTTTTACTTTTTCAAGATAACCTTTCTTTACATTGAGTTTCGACAATTTTTTAAATTGTTTTTTATAAACTGCACCATTTACCACTGTGATACCCTCCTCCCCAGTGCCAAGTATATCAAGATTAATTAAGAATCGAATATCTTTCAATGGAAACAAAGGATGATTTACATAATACTTAGAACCAACAATTCCCACTTCTTCAGCCCCAAAAGACATAAAAACAATGTTGCAAGGAGGTTTCTTCTCACTATAATGTTTTGCCAAATATATAAGCATTGCTACCCCGCTAGCGTTATCGTTTGCTCCAGGGAAATAGGCATCCGTTCCCATTCTTCCTAAATGGTCGTAATGTGCAGAGATTACGATGGTTTTGTTTTTATGTTTTCCTTCTATTTTACCAATAACGTTTTGTGTTCTAAGGTCTTTTTTGAATTCATTCCTAACATTTATTTTTACTTTTCCAGAAATGTCTTTTGCAAATTCTGTTTTTACTTCAAAAATAGGGTTATCAAATTCTGTTTTACCTACAGTCCAGGTAAATTTGGCATCAGTTACCCACAAAACAGGCACGAGGTTTGCACAGAAATACTTCATTTCTCTAAAAAGAGCTACGGTATCTATGTTCTTGGTTGTAGGTGCTTCGATTATTGCTATATAATGTTCCCGATCAGATTTGTTGCTGTATTCTAGCTTAAATAAATCATCTTTATTTTTAATATAAAAAGGAATAAAATCACCAACACTACTTCCAGAATTAGCATCAACTATAAAATCTTCACCTACTTTAAGAGTTTTGCCATTCATGGTCAACTGAACTTCAGCAGGAAAAGTATTTACATTGATATTAAAATATTGGTAATAATCATCTTTTATAGGCTTTAGCCCATATTCAGAAAATTTATCAGCGATGAATTTTGCCGCACGATTGTGTCCATTATTTACATAGCCTCTTCCATCATATTTTGGAGAGGTTAGTTCTTTTACTATTTCTAATCCATATTGCTGTTGAGCAAACGAAAAAGAAAAGATAAATAATAAGATAATAGGTTTGATAAATTTCATAAATCAAAGGTACTAAACTTTAGTTAGTTGTTACATATTTGTGATATTGCTCCTGTCCTTTTTTGGTAAGATATGGAAAAATGGACTGATTGAGAACCTCGGTATATTGCTTAATCATGGGTTTAGTTATTTTTTTATGAGTTGTTAATGCAGAAGACATCCAAAAGTCACTTAATATTTGAAACCTAAGATAGAGGTTTTTATATTCATTTGGTACTAGTTCTGCTCTGAGTATTCCTTTAGAAATAAGTAAGTTTATAAGCTCAGTAAATTGTTGTGTTCTGAGTGCAGAAAGCTTTTGATAATGTTGTTTTATGGTTTTATTTTCTCGCATCAATTGAGAAAAGTCTAGAAAAATAAATCTGTAGTTGTAAAAGTTAACAATGATGGCTTTAGAAATGTTAAACATGAGTTTTAGTTCATTGTCTGCTTTCATTTCCTTTGAAATACTATCGTCTATGTTTTTTACTAGGTCAAAATATAAAGCTTCTATTATATGCTCTCTTTTTTTATAATGGTAATTCAAATTTCCTTGACTAATATCTAGTTTTTTAGCTATAGTGCGCAACGTAACTTTAGCTAGTCCTTCATTATTGAATAGAAAAAGAGCTTTTTCTAATATTTTAGCTTTAGTATCTTTCATTCTAACAAAGATATAATAATTAGTACTATCGACCTAATTAAATAATTTTTAGTAACTTTGACCTAAATTTATTTTTTTTAATTATTTATAATAAAACTAAAACCAAATGTTTGTTACCACATTGTCGATATTATTACTCATTATTTTTTCAATTCTTAGCGGTTTACATTTTTATTGGTTATTTGGTGGAGTTTGGGGATTAAGTAAGTCCATTCCTACAAAGAATAACAAAGAATTAGTACTTAAAATATCCAAGGTAGCAACATTAATAGTGGCTATAGTGTTGGGTTTAGTTGGGTTGCTATACTTTTCAAAATTGGAATTTATAAATTTTCACTATACGCATTGGATGTTGGATTATAGCTATTGGATTATTCCTATCATTTTTATTTTACGAGCTGTTGGAGATTTTAATTATGTCGGAATTTTTAAGAAAATAAAGGATACTGAATTTGCAAAAGCAGATTCAAAAATAGTTATTCCTCTTTGTTTGATCATAGGAATATGTGGTGTAACGATTCAATTGTTACTTGAAAACTAAAATTAAAAAATTACAATAATTGGCGCAGGAATTGGTGGTTTGACAACAGCAATAGCTTTGATACAAAAAGGATTTGAAATAGAAATATTTGAAAGTGCTCCAGCTTTTAAAAAAGCAGGATCAGGAATTAATTTGGCTATCAACACCATGCAAGTATATAACCAATTAGGTATTGCAGATGAAATATATACCCATGCAAATCATACCACATCAATGAATGCTAGGAAGAAAGATTTTAGTTTTTTAACTCAAACTCGGTTAGATAAATTTGAAAAAGAATATGGAGTAAAAACGGTGGCGATTCATCGGTCTGCTTTACACGATATTTTATTGAATAATATTGGTAAAACTAAAATACACTTAAACAAAAAGTTAAAATCATTGGAACAAAAAGCTAATAAAGTCTATTTGAACTTTGAAGATGGATCCACTTTCGAGTCTGATATAGTCATAGGTGCAGATGGTATTCATTCGGCAGTTAGAAAGTCTTTGTTTACCGATACACAGTTGAGAGATGCTGCGCAGGTTTGCTGGAGAGGAATATCTGATGCTCAGATAGCAAAGCAACACCTAAAAGAATTAAACGAAGTATGGGGAAGAGGAAATAGGTTTGGGTTTGTTCATATCCAAAAAGATAAGGTTTATTGGTTTGCATTAAAAAGTAAAAAAGACTTTACAAGGAAGAATGAAGATTTGCTCGAAATTTTTAATGATTACCATCCTACCGTGTTAAAAATAATAAAAGAAACACCCAAAGAAGCTATTATCTTCAATGAAATATGGGATTTGAAACCGATAGATACTTGGCACAAAGGAAATGTTTGTTTGGTAGGAGACGCAGCACATGCCACAACACCTAATTTAGGACAGGGAGCTGTACAAGCCATAGAGAGTGCGATGGCATTGAGTATTTGTTTAAAAGACGAGGAAGATATTCAAAAAGCTTTTGAAAATTATCAAGGCATTCGAAAAAAGAAAGCAAATCAAGTGGTAAAAATAAGTTGGTTTATTGGAAAAATAGCACAATCAAATAGCAGAATTATTTGTGGTTTGCGAAATGTTTTATCTAAAATAACACCTGCCTCAATAGCAGAAAAACAAAGTAAAAAGTTGTTTGATTTGATTTATTAATTATCATTCAAAGCAGAAAGAATATTATTTCCAGAGGGTCTTTCATAAATAACCAGATCAAAATAAGAAGTAGCAGCAAAAAGGTGGTCAAATAGGTCGGCAACGATTTGTTCATATACAGTCCAGTCTTTTATTTTTGAAAAACAATAGACCTCTACAGGTATGCCAAGTGGAGTAGGAGCAAGTTGGCGAACCATAAGAGTCATATCTGTGTTTATATTTTTATTATGCTTTAAATATTCAGTAATGTACGCCCTATATATACCAATATTTGTTTGTCTCCTTCCATTTATTAGTACTTCTTTATTATGAGGGTATGCCGTATTGTAAGCATCAATTTCTTTCTCTTTTAGGGAAATGTAATCTGTAAGTAAATTTATTTTTTTAAGCTCCTTTATTTTTTCATTTGTAAAAAAACAAACAGAATTGATTTCGATATTTATAGATCTTTTTATTCTTCGACCATCCGATTGCTGCATTCCTCTCCAGTTTTTAAACGAATCAGAGATAAACGAATAGGTAGGAATAGTAGTAATGGTTTTGTCAAAGTTTTGAACCTTTACAGTAGCAAGATTGATTTCAATAACATCGCCATCTGCACCATATTTCTCCATCGTTACCCAATCTCCAATGCGTACCATATCATTGGCTGCCAACTGAATACTTCCAACGAAACCAAGAATAGTATCTTTGAATATCAAAAGCAAAATGGCAGTCATTGCACCTAAAGAAGTTAGGAAATACAAAGGGGATTGCCCCGTAGCTATTGAAAGTCCTAGGATGATCATAAAGCCACTTACGAGTATTTTTCCCAATTGAAAATAAGATTGAATGGGTTTGTCTTTAAGGCGTTCCTTTTCTGAAAGTATTTTTTCAAAAGTTGCTAAAAATCGAACAATAGCCACAGCAACCACAAAAATAATTACAATATCTATCGATTTTATTAAAAACTTAGTTATGCTAGGGTAGTTGATAAAAACGATTCGAACAAAAGTACCCATAAAAAACAAAGGCACTAAATGAGCTATAGCTGCAAAAAAACGTTTTTCGACTAAATAATCATCCCAAGTTGTTTTGGATCTATCTGCTATTTTATGAAGTATATTAATTAAGATTTTTCTAGTTATCCACCAAAGAATCAAACTTAAGAGTATAACCGATATAAACAAAAGAATGGTTCGCACAGGGTTAACCCAGCTATCAGATAATCCAGATTTTATAAGAAACAGATTAAATTGTTCGATTACGTATTTTCCTACTGTTCCAATGTTTGCAAGTTCTTCCATATTTTGTTTTTAGAGATGCCCTAAAGGTAGCCATTTAGCAATTATACCATGTCAAAATTAATTTGGTGTTAGATCAAATCCAAATACCAAAAACCTAATTTATTATTTTCACTTTTATCAGGGTTTTTATATTCTTTATAGATTGTTTCTCCTTTTGTAAAGGAAACAGGGTTTTTAAAAATAGGACCATCAAAACAGAAGGTGTGAAACTCTCCATTTTCTCCACAGGGATCTACATTATATGGGAGGTCTTCTATAAATTGCTCATCAAGTATTCTACCTACAAAAGATTGATCTAATAATTCTGACTTTACAGTTACTACTATAGCTTTAAATCCTAGTGCTATAAATTCTAGAAGCAATTCTTTGGTATTTCTTTTCCAGAGCGGAAAGTGTGCTTTAATTCCAAGAGGTTTCAATTGATTTTCTCTATATATCTTTAAGTCTTCAAGAAAAATATCACCAAAGACAGTAGTATTATAGCCATTTTTAATAAGCAAAGAAAGTTGTCTAGTCATTATTTTCTCATAATCTTCCATACTTGGTTGCTCAGGTAATTCTATTGTTTTCAAAGGTATTCCGATAGATTCTGCTTGAGCTTCTAAAAGAGACCTTCGCAAACCATGCATGGAAACACGATCAAAATGAGAATTCACAGAGGTCAAGAGTAAATCAATTTTAAAGTTATTGGATTGTTGAAGAAAATACAAAGCTAAAGCAGAGTCTTTTCCAGTACTCCAATTAAAATAGGTTTTAAGACCTTTATCAGCGATATTCATTTGTAAAAATAGTTTCGTGAGCCGCCAAAGTAGGTAAAACTTATTTATTACAGAAATTTCTTGTTCACTTCAATTTTATTAAAAAAATGAATAAACTGTAAAATTGTCATTTTAAAATTAAATTATTGTTAAAATATAGGAATAATTGGCACACTTATTTATAGATAAATGACTAAATGTCAGTAAAGTAGGAATGGTTTGTGTTTTGTAAATTACCTATCGAAAAAATTAATGTATTACTTAAAATTATAAAATTATGACACTTGTAAGTTATCAAAATCAAAGACCTAGTTTATTCGATAAATTTTTTAGCAATGAATTAGAAGGATGGAATAGAGGAAATTATTCTAATACTAACACCACTTTACCATCGGTAAATATCAAAGAAGATTTGGATGCATTCTATGTAGAAGTAGCAGCTCCAGGTTTTGATAAATCAGATTTCAACATAGAATTGAATAACGATTTACTCACGATTTCTTCTGAGAAACAAAGCAGTGAAGAAGTGAAAGAAGATGAGAGAATAACCAAGCAAGAATTTAGTTATCAATCTTTTACTAGATCATTTACATTGCCAGAATTAGTAGAAGATGAAAACATTTCTGCAAAATATGAAAACGGAATTTTGGCAATTATAATTCCAAAAAAAGAAGAAGCAAAACCGAAACCAATAAAACAAATTACGATTAGCTAATTTAGTTATTAAACTGATATAAGTCTATATTTTAAATGAGTTAGTTGGTCTAATAAAAAGGACTAACTAACTTTTTTTATAGAAAACCAATTCAATCTAAATTATTTTGATTACCTACTGAGAGTTACTAAATAACCGAATAAATGATAAATAAAAGTTTTCAATATTTAATTCTATCAATTATAACCTTTATTGCAGGTTATGTATTTTTAAAAACGGCTTACGAAAAGTCTCAAAACTATCCATTTTCTAACGAGATAGTATTGATTATATTAGGAACGATTGTTACTATGGCAATAACATCAGCTTTGTTAAGCAAACAAAGCGAAGTAGAGCTTGAAAAAGAACAGCGTGTAAAATTATTTGACATCAAGTCAACTTTATATTTTGAATTGATTGATTTTATAGAAAATATATTGCTAACCAGTGATATCCAAGAAAAAGACATTATAAACTTAGAATTTTTATCTCATAAATTATCAGTTTTAGCTAATCAAGAAGTATTGAAAGAATATGATAATTTTGTAAAAAAATTTAAAAAAATTTAAAAAAATAGCTAAAGTTAATGTGATTTCAAAAATAGAATCAGCAGAATTATCAGCACAGCTAGCACTATTATGTTCAAAAATACGATATGATTTAATCAAGACAAAAGAAACGGAGAACATAGGTATTAACAGTTTATTAAAAACAACAAAAAAATAAACAATTGAATTATATAGATTATTATAAAACATTAGGAATAAGTAAGTCTGCATCTGAAAAAGAAATAAAAAAGGCTTACCGAAAATTGGCGCGTAAATACCACCCTGATGTAAACCAAAATGACAAAGAGGCAGAGAAAAAATTTAAAGAAATAAACGAAGCCAATGAAGTATTAGGGGATACTGATAATAGAAAAAAATACGATAAGTACGGAAAAGATTGGCAACATGCAGAAGAGTTTGAAAAAGCAAATCAACAGCGCCAAAGATCTTCAGCTGGTCAGCAAAATTACTCATCTTATAGTGAAGAAGATTTTTCAGATTTCTTTAGTTCTATGTTTGGTGGAAATTATCAACAACAAAGTAGGGGAAGGCATCAGTTTAAAGGAAGAGACGTGCAGGCCGAATTACAATTAAACCTGACGGACGTGCTCCAGTCTCATAAACGAACACTTACAGTACATAATGATAATATTCGTTTGACAATTCCTGCTGGAATAGAAAACGAACAAGTTATTAAAATAAAAAATCACGGACAAAAAGTAGGTGCTGGAGGTGTTAATGGCGATTTGTATATTAAATTTAACATCGTAAACAACACACCATTTAAGAGAAAGAAAAATGACATTTATTTAGACTACGAGCTGGATTTATACAAAGCTATGTTAGGTGGAGATTTGATTGTTGCTACTATTGATGGAAGCAAGGTAAAATTAAAAATAAAGCCTGAAACCCAAAACGGCACAAAAGTAAAATTAAAAGGAAAAGGTATGCCTATCTATAAAAAAGAAGGTCAATTTGGTGATTTTTATATAACGTATTCAATCAAACTACCAACTAATTTAAGTAACCAAGAAAAAGAGTTGTTTACCCAATTGTCAAAATTAAGATAAGCTATGAAAAAGATTTCAGTACAACAGTTTTGCATACATTATGATGTTTCACCATCTTTTATGGATGCGCTATCGAGTTTTGAATTGGTAGAATTTCTCATAGAGGAAAACGACAAATATATTAGAATTGACGACCTCAATAGGGTAGAGCGTTTAATGCGAATGCATTTTGAATTGGACGTCAATTTTGAGGGTCTGGATATTATTAGTAATTTAATTGATAAAATCAACACCCAAGAAAAAGAACTGATAGAACTCAGAAATAGATTAGGTTTTTACGAATAGAAGAAACTTTTTACAATGCAATACACACATTGGTAGATTCTGTAAAGAAATTGAAGGCATTAAATCCTCCTTCTCGACCAACACCTGAATTTTTAACACCCCCAAAAGGTGTTCTCAAATCTCTGACCAACCAACAGTTGACCCACACAATACCCGATTCTAAATTTGCCCCCATACGTGTAGCTTTGCCTACGTCTTGCGTCCACACAGTAGCAGCCAATCCATATTCGGTACTATTGGCATAGGTAAGTACTTCTTCTTCTGTATCAAAAGGCATAATCGTTACCACAGGTCCAAAGATTTCTTCTTGATTGGTTCTACAATCAAAAGATAAACCTTCTATAACAGTAGGACGAATAAAATAACCCTTTTCATTAATTCCTCCAGGGTTTACAGTTACTCCACCAGTTAAAATAGTACCGCCTTCTTCTTGGGCAAGAGCTACATAAGACATTACTTTTTCTTGATGTTCTTTTGATACTACCGCCCCAAGATTAGAGTCAGAATCCATAGGATTACCTACTTTTAGTTTACTTACTTTATCTACAAAAGCTGTTTTGAATTTATCGTAAATCGGCCGCTGAACAAAGATTCGAGATCCACATAAGCAGATCTGACCTTGATTGGCAAACGAACTGTGCATGGTTGTTTTTAATGCTTTTTCAAAGTCGCAATCAGCAAAAATAATATTTGGGTTTTTTCCTCCCAATTCTAGGCTTAATTTCTTAAACATTGGAGCGGCAACAGATGCTATGTGTTTTCCAGTAGCAGTACCTCCGGTAAAACTGATAGCTTTTATTTTTGGATGCGAAGTAATGGATGCGCCTACCTTTGATCCCAATCCATGTACGATATTCAAGACACCAGCAGGAAGTCCCGCTTCTATACAAAGTTTAGAAAATAAGTAAGCCGTCATAGGAGTTACTTCGGATGGTTTTGCTACCACACAATTACCCGAAGCTAGGGCTGGAGCTATTTTCCAAGTAAAAAGATAAAGCGGTAAGTTCCAAGGGGAAATACAACCGACCACACCTATGGGTTTGCGTAAAGTATAATTAATGGCAATGCCATCCATATCATGGCTTTCGTTGGAGTAATGTAAGATTCCTGTGGCAAAGAAACGCATATTACTAGACGCTCTAGGAATATCTACAGCTTTAGCAAGTTTCAAAGGTTTTCCGTTATCAATAGATTCTGCTTTTGCTAATTCTTCTAAATTTTGATCTATCAAATCAGCGATACGCATCATTATTTCAGAACGTTTGTTTTTAGGTGTTTTTGCCCAACTTTCTTTTGCTTTTTCAGCTGCTTGTTGTGCTTGTTCTATGTCATGTCTGTCAGAATCAGGTATTTGGCTATAAACTTCGCCAATAGCCGGATTTATATTGTCTAAATATTTTCCTGAATTAGGAGCTACTAACGAGCCTCCAATGTAATTTTGTATTTTTAATAAACGCACAAGTTCTGTTTTAATAATTTTTTGGTATAGTTAATAATTAATGACCAGAAGGATTTTCTCGGCAGTAATCATAAGCTTCTACAAATTTACCTTTGTCTTCTGGGTTATTCTCTAATTTTAGGAGCACATCTTTATATATCTTTTCACAAGCATCAAAAGCTTCTATTTGTTTTGCTTCATCCATTCTAGATAACTTAAACGCCTTTGACCAACAATCGCATACCTTGGTAGCATCTTCTTGAGGAGAAGGGGCGCAAGAAGTAAATAGAGCAGCAAAAAAGAGAAATAGTAGTAATGACTTTGACATGATTTAAAATTTTTGTTAACCTAACAAAGGTAAATAATTTAAGAAAATAAAAGGCATAAAAAAACTCCCAAACCGCAAAGGTTTGGGAGTTTTAATTTTCTTTAAGAAAATGGATTAGTGAGCGTGCTCATCATGACCTTCTTCTGCATGTTCGTCATGTCCTTCTTCTGTGTTTTCATCTGTTGCTGCTTCTTCACCACATGAAGTTGCTCCCATTGAGAAAAATGCTGCTACAGCCATCATTAAAAATACTTTTTTCATTTTGTTAAATTTTAATTAATTAATTATTGAAAACAAATGTAGAAAAAAAATATACTAATCAAAGAAAATAACAATAAAATTTAACTTTTAGTATAATTTAGTTTTTAGAGTAGACCTTTATATGCATTGAAACGTATGTTAACTCTAATTTTTAAAGAAGATAGTGAAAAATAGAAATGATACATAGTGCGCATTTCAAAGTTAATCTAATATTGAAGGTGTTCAAATTTTGGTTATAATTCTGATAAAGAAAGACCATATAATCAACAGCTATTATTTTAGCTACTTGTAACTTTTTGGGGTAGGTATTTGTTCTATATTATACAGTCGCTTAATTTTAAATTAAAACTAAGAAATCATGAAATTACTACTACTATTCTTAATTGTTCCATTTATTGTCAATGCCAATACTGTTAAAATAAAAACAAAAGTAAGTGATATTACTTTATATCTAACTGGTGCAGAAGCGACACGAAGAGCATCCGTAAAGTTAATAAAAGGAAGAAATAAAATTATATTTTCGGGATTGAGTGCCGTTATCGATCCAAAGAGCATTCAGTTCAATGCAGATCAACCCTACGATTTAGTCTCCGTATCTACCGAAATGGATTATTATTCTCCAACAGAAGGAAATTTAAGAATTCAAATCTTGGAAGATTCTTTGCACTTCATAGATCTTAAAATTCAAGCTTTGCAAGACGAAAAGAATGGTTATGCTTCTGAAAAATCATTACTGGAACGAAACAAAGAAATCAAAGGGAGGGATAAAAACATCTCGGTAGAGGAAATGGATAAGATGGCTGTTTTTTATAGAGAACGTATGACTTTTATATATAAAAAATTGTCGGAATATGATGAGCAAATAAAAAAACTTAGAAAACAACGACCAAAGTATAAATATCAAATAAGTGCTCTAAATGAAATTTCTTTTGCAAAAAGCAATCAAATAATTGTAATCGTAGATGTAGCGTCTGAAATGAAACTAAAAACCACATTGAAATATATTGTTTCTAACTGCGGCTGGCAAGCAAATTATGATTTAATGGCGTCTGATGTTAGCAATAAAGTAACACTCAATTATAAAGCAAAAGTGTTTAACAATACCGGAAACGATTGGGAAGATGTAAAAATAACCTTATCAAGCGCTAATCCTGATAAAACGGCTTCTGCTCCTACACTAGAAGCTTGGGTTATAGACGGATCAAGCGGAATACGAAATTTAAAAAATGGTAAAGACACCTATCTCGTACCTCAGAATAGATCCTTTTCACAGTTTTATGGCAATAGTTCAGCCCCTGCTATGAACCAAGAATTAGAAGGAATAGGACCAGACAGCTCCTACCAATGGAAGAAAAAGAAAAAAGTGTCCTTTACTACTATACAAGTTCCTCAGGTAAGTATCGAGTTCAAAATAGAAAAAATACATAACATACCAAGCGATTCGAAACCCTACTTGGTAGAAATAAACAAACACCAATTGGACGCTACGTTTTCTCATAAAGCTGTTCCTAAATTAGATAAAGACGCATTCCTTTTAGCAAGCATAGTAGGGTGGGAAAAGTACAATTTAATACCTGGTCCAACTAATGTATATTACGCAGATTCGTATGTGGGGCAGTCTTATCTCGAAACACAACAAGTTGAAGATACGTTAAATTTATCTTTTGGTAGGGACGATAAGATTTCTATAAAACGACAACGAATAGCGGAAATGTCACAAAGAACGATGTTAGGTGGACATAAAAAAGATACATACACCTATGAAATAACAGTTAAAAATAACCAATCTGTACCCACTCAAATAAGTTTGTACGACCAAATTCCTATATCAACTCATAGTGATATTACGGTTACTGAAAACGAAATATCGAGTGCCGATTATGATGAAGATACAGGTGAACTGTTGTGGAATATTCAACTGAAACCGGGAGAATCTCGAAAAGTTAAATTGTCCTATACCATTAAATATCCGAAACGTATGCGAATAAAAGTATCCAAGTACAGAACCATTTCTTGTCCTACGTTTTAAAAAAATTATAAAGGCAACCATTTGAAAAATATAGAGTTACTAAAGCAACTTTATATACAAAAACCATGAGTAAACTGCCTTTTTTAATAGTATTATTTTGTTTTTCTACAATTTATAGTCAAAACTGGATCAATCAAGCTGGAGGAAATAGCAACGATGAATGTTATGATGTAGTTGTAGATGCTTCAGGAAATATTTATAGTACCGGCTATGTTACTGGAGCTACAGTGTTCGGATCAAACCTGAACCTTACTACCAATGGATATAGTGACATTTATGTTTCAAAATCTGATGCAAATGGTAATTTTATCTGGGCAAAAACTTTTGGTGGTGCTTCAGCAGATAGAGGTTATGATATTGCGTTAGACGCTAATGCTAATATTTTTATTACTGGCTATTTTAATGGGGCAGCATCTTTTGATGCATTTACGATTACTGCTTCCGGAAATTCGCAAGATCTTTTTATAGCAAAATTAGACAATTCTGGCACTGTACTGTGGGTTGTTGCAGAAGGAGGATTTGATGCAGAAACAGGATATGGAATCGCCACAGATGATGCTGGAAATGTAGTGGTAACAGGTCAATTTAAGGGAACAACGTTATTAGCTGGCAATACTTTTATATCTAGAACGGATCCAGTTACAAATATACAATCATTTGATTTTTTTGTATCCAAATATACTTCTTCTGGTGTACCGATGTGGTCTCTAAATGGCGCATCTAATTACGACAATAGAGGGATAGCTGTAAAAGTAGATAATAACAATAACATATTGGTTTCAGGTCAATTTAGCGACACATTATCTTTTGCTTCCACACAGATAGATAATACTATCTATAATGCAGGAATGGTTTTTCAACTCACACCTAACGGAAATTTGAATTGGTTTAAAAAACTTGGAGCATCGCAATGTGTAGCGTATGATTTAGTGGCTGATGTTAGTAATAATATATATGTAACAGGCGAATACCAAGGTAATATGATTGTTTTTGATACGCCAAACTTTTCTATGACGGGAAATTATTCTTTTCATTCATTTGTTTTAAAATTTGATAATTTAGGGCATGTCGTTTGGGGAGAAACCATAAGTTCTGAAAATAAAGTTTCTAGTAAAGCTATTGCGATAGACGCAAACGAATCTGTTTATATTACAGGTACATTTAATTGTCAGTTGACAGATTATTCTGACGCTTTAGGCGATGCCTATTTTTATGCTGTTGGTTATGAAGATGTTTTTACGGCTAAGTTTTTAAATAATGGAACTCCTTCTTGGTATCGTCAATATGGAGGACCACAAAAGGATTATTGCTCAGGAATAGCTATATCGCAAGTAAATGAACCGGTGCTTGGAGGTAGTTTTGATAGGTATTTTAATTTTCCTTTCTTAGCCCCTTTATTTAGTACTACTCTGAAGGGTTTTTCAATGCCTCTTGTAAACGGCTATCACCATCAGCCCTACCCATACTGCACCAATACACCTATTGTATATAATTATATACAATCTCATAGAAGCTTAGATGTTTTTATAGGCAAGCTCT
>CAMZLL010000032.1 GCA_947311505.1 uncultured Cryomorphaceae bacterium | reverse complement strand
TCAAAGTGCCTTGGCATTGGGAGTAGATGATGCTACCGCAAATGAAAAAATAGGTGCTGCTCAAAAAGCAAAAGCAGATGCAGAACTCGCTGCCAAAGATGCCGAAGCAGCCGCAGCCGCCAAAGCGAAACAAGACCAATTTGATGCTTTTATTACATCTGGAGACGGTAAGTTGAGCAATGAAGCTTATGACAATGCTATAAGTGAGTATCAAAGCGCCTTGGCATTGGGAGTAGATGATGCTACCGCAAATGAAAAAATAAGTGCTGCTCAAAAAGCAAAAGCAGATCAATTGGCGAGAGAAAGCGAAACTTCTGCTCTAGATAAAGAATTTAATGATTTAATAAGTCAAGGTGATAATGCTAAAGAGGCTAAAAAATGGGAGGATGCAAAAATGTTATATGGTCAGGCGGCTTCTAAAAAACCAGAAAGCGGTATCCCACAAGAAAAAATAGACGAGGTGAATCGTTTGATGGAGGAAGAAACAAATGCAACATTAGATGCTGAGTTTGATAAAGTACTTGCTGTTGTAGAAAAATTGAAAACGAAAGAAGAATACGAAAAAGCAAAAGGTTTATTAAATAAGAAAAAGATTTTGTATCCAGGTAAGGAAGATCGTATTGAAAGTGAGATTTTAAAAATAGACGAAATAATAGCTGCTTTAAAAGCGAAAGAAGATGAATATAAAGCAATTTTAGCTAAAGCAGATAATTCTTTTGAAGAGGCTAATTGGGAGGTTGCACGAGGAAATTACAAAAAAGCTATTGCTATTTTTGATCGACCTTACCCACAAGAACAATTGTCAAAAATCGATCAGGCTATTGCTGATGCGTCCAATGCATCCAATGCTGAAGCGGATAAATTAGCTGCTCTAAAAGAAAAGTTTGATGCTTTTATAAAAATAGGTAGCGATGGAATGTCAAGTTCAGATTATAAGGCGGCATTAAATAGTTTTGAAAGTGCTTTAGCGCTCGGTGTAAATGACGGATTGGCAAATAAAAAGATTAAAGAAGCCAAAGATGCTATCGCTAAAGCGGAGCTTTCAAATGCTAATGACGCATTGAATAAAGAATTTAATGATTTGATTTTAAAAGGAGATCAAGCAAGAGACACTAAGAGTTGGGCAGACGCAAAAGGGTTGTACAGCAAGGCTAGTGAAAAGAAACCTGATAGTTCTATACCTCAAGAAAAAATTGATGAGATAAATCGTCTAATGAAAGCTGAAACAAATGATAAACTAGACGCTGAGTTTAGCAAAGTGATAGCGGTGGTGGAAAAATTAAAAGGAGCTAAGAAATATGATAAAGCTATTGGATTGCTGACCAGTAAGAAACCATTGTATCCAAATAAAGAAGGTAGAATTGAAGAGGAAATCGCTAAAATTAAAGCCTTGATGGACGCTCTGAAAAATGCAGATAAGGCAAGGGAAGCGTATAATGATCTGATTTCTTTAGGAAATAATATGTTCGGTGAAAAGGAATATCGAAATGCTAAAAGTAAGTTTCAAGGAGCGTTAGATTTAAAACCAGACGCAAGTTATCCGCAAGAAAAAATTGATGAAATCAATAAGATTCTACAAGATATGGCAGATGCTAAACGTAAAGCTGCGCAAGAGGCTGAATCTAATAAGCCGCCCTCTGAATATCCTTATGGAGAGCCCGTAGCAAATATGTCTGACGCTGCTTTGCAAGATGTTTTTAAAGATCAATTGACAAACGATGACGATGAACGAGCAAAGAAATATGCCGATTATAAAGAAGAACAATTAGAAGAGCTTCAAGGTGAAAAAGATATTGAATTGAATAGGTCTGATATTTTAAATGAAACGTATGATGCTTACGAACAAGATAGAGCAGACGGAGAAGCTGGATTGGATTTGCATAGAGAAAACGTGGTCCCAAATATAGCGTCATACAAAGCTGAGGAATTAGACAGAGTGGACGATTTAAGTGAAACCCAATTGGGACGTTCGGATGCTAATAATTCTAATTATGAGTCGTATAATACAGGTCGATATCAAAATGAACTAAATAAAGATTCTCGAAGAAAGGATATTCTTAATGATGTTGAACAGTATAAGTCCGATCAACTAGATTTAGGGGAGGCGTTAACCTCTCAAAATAGAGATGTTACTTATGAAAATAAGCAAGAATATAAAGCTTTGATTTCAAAATATGAACAATACGCTAACGATGGAGATCTGACAAGGGCTGAAAAAAATGTGCCGTCTGTAAACGATTATAAATTTGAGCAATTAGGTGAGCTTTCTAGCTTGACCCAAGAAGGTGTTGATGCTACCGAAAATACGTATGCAGCTCAAACAAAAGTTTACGAAGAACTTTCAACTTTATATGAATCAAATGATGATTCAAGACAAGAATATATTGTTGATCTTGAAGAGTACAAAGAAAGTGAACTGATTAAATCAAGCGACTTGAACTCAGAGGGCGTTTTAGCAACAGAGGCAACTTATGAAGCACAAGCAAATGTGTATGAAGATATGGCAAGTATGTACCTAGAAAATGATGAATCTAGAAATGAAACTATTGTCAATGTTGAGGATTATAAAGAAAGTGAGCTAGAAAAATTAGATGATTTAAAGTCTTCGGGAGTCACTTCTACGGAGAGTACGTATAATGCTCAAACGGAATTAAATAAAAACATTTCTACTCAGTTTTATGAAAACGATAAAACTAGAAATGAGAATATTGATAAATTTCAAAACTATAAAGATAATAAACATAAGGCAGATGGAAGCCAGTATTATGATCATCAAGATGGAAATATAGATAAAACAAATGATTATAATACAATTAAAAATCAAAAATCAACGATGTTTTCTGACGGCATTATCGATCCTTTGGCTAAAGAGTACCCACAGGGTGTTACTGAAAAGACATTTCAACGAACCTCTTCTAATGGAGACATCCTTGAAGTGACCGTTTTACGAATTGTAGTCAATGGAAATAAAGCAGATGAATACCGTAAGGTTAGAAATAGATGGAGTACCAATTATTTTAAAAATGGAGGTATCACTACTCAACAAGTTTGGGATACAGAAACACATAAATAAGTGGCTTTAGGCTTGGTAAAAACCAAATAAATTACCAGTTTTTTCGAGTGTTATAAGCTTGTCCTTCAAAGATAGCGACAATTTTGTTATCCGTGTTGGTAATCACCACTTCATAAGATTTAGTTTTGTTGTTTTGCCGGATTAATCTTGCTTTAGCTTTGATTGTGTCGTTTTCTTTTAAAGGTAGTTTATGCGTGATTGAGGTTTCTATGGATACTCGTTTATAACCTTCGCTATTAGCCGCAAATGCCATGCAGGAATCTCCAAGAGCATACGTTATCCCTCCATGAGCTATGCCTAGTCCGTTGAGCATCGATTTACGTATCGTCATTTCTAAAGTTACACTATCCAAGGATACAGCTGTTACCTTGATGCCCAACCATTGACTAAAAGCATCGAATTTCATCATTTTTGCTACTATTTCCGATGGTGTTAAATTAGAAATCATATTTAGAAATTAGTTGTTCCAATTTTCTGTATAATGTTTTTAGCCGTTTCAAGTTCTTTTTTGTCACGCTTCATTGTAACGATCCTGTTTACAGTCTTTCCTTTTTTTGCGTATTGTATAATGAAAATAGGGTTTGCAATCTGTGAACCTTCTTTGAAGTTAATGTTTGAAATAGAATTTAATGGAATCACATAATCAGATGTTCGGTTTCTATTAATAAATAAATTGACAAGTAAAATGATACCAATTACTCCATATATTATTGCTATAAAAAAAGGGTTTATGCCAGGTTTTGTTACCGCAGATGCTTCTGTTGCATTTAATCCATTAAAAATAAAACGAAAACAAAAATAAAAAGACATAAGTGCAATACCACCTAGAAATATAGTTGTAAAATCTAATCTTGAATTGACTTCTTTTACAATTTCTTTATTTCTAGATATTAATAACGTCTCTTTGGTAAGGTGGCAATATCCAGATTTCGTTTTAAATGATCGTTTCATAACTTATATAATTGCTTCATCTTCTAAAACGTAATACCTTGGGTCTTCTACATCTTTCTGTATGATATTGTCAAACATAGGGTGGGATTTAAGTAATATCTTTTGACAATCAACACTCAAATGTCGAAGAATAATGGTCTTATGGGCTTTTTCGTATTTTTCAATGAGAACGATCAATGCTTCAATTCCTGAATGATCCGATACTCTTGATTCTATAAAGTCGATAATCACTTTGTCGGGGTCTTCTTCTACGTTAAATTTTTCATTGAATGCTGTGATCGAACCAAAGAACAAAGGACCGTATATTTCGTAAAGTCTTGTTCCGTTTTCAAGTGTGGTTTTTCTAGCTCTAATCATTTGAGCATTTTTCCAAGCAAATACCAATGCGGATATTATAATACCTGCAATTACAGCTATTGCTAGATCAAACATTACGGTAATGACAGTAACCGCTATAATTACGATAGCATCAGAAATCGGAACTTTAAAAATCGTCTTAAAGCTTTCCCAAGCAAAAGTGCCCACAACAACCATAAACATTACACCAACTAATGCTGCAATAGGAACCATTTCTATATAATCAGATAAAAATAATATAAAAGCCAACAAGGCTAAGGCTGCTGTTAGTGCAGATAGTCGTCCTTTTCCTCCGGAATTGATGTTGATGATGGACTGACCAATCATAGCACAGCCACCCATTCCTCCAAAAAAACCATTTACTATGTTTGCTCCACCTTGGGCTATACATTCTTTGTTTCCGTTGCCTCTGGAGTTGGTCATTTCATCAATGAGCTGAAGCGTCATTAAAGATTCAATTAATCCTATGGCTGCAAGTATTCCTGCATAAGGTAGTATAAATTTAAAAGCTTCCCAAGTGAAAGGGAAATCAGGAACTCCAAATGTTGGTAACCCTCCTTTTATTCCTTCTCCTCCAACAAAAGAACCTACGGTTTGAGTTTCAATACCAAAAAGTGTTATCCCTGTTACAACTAAAATAGCTACTAATCCAGCTGGGACTTTCTTTGTTATTTTAGGTAAACCATACATTATAGCCATTGTAACAGCTACTCCTCCAAGCATTATTAATAGAGCTGATCCAGTAAGAAAATGACCATCTACTTTGAACATTCCTACTTGCGACATACCTATCACTATGGCAAGACCATTTACAAACCCCAACATTACTGGATGAGGAATTAGTCGAGCAAATTTTCCAAATTTGAATACTCCGGCTAGAATCTGAAAAATCCCCATCAAGACGAGTGTGGCAAACAAAAATTGAACACCTGCATTCTCAATCTCTGGAAATTTCTCCCCTGCTTCTTTTATTAAGCTAACCATCACTACAGCTAATGCTCCTGTTGCCCCCGAAATCATGCCTGGGCGACCTCCAAAAATAGCGGTAATCAGCCCCATCATAAACGCACCATATAAGCCAATTATAGGGTCTATATCTGCCACAAAGGCAAACGCTACAGCTTCTGGAACTAAGGCGAGTGCCACCGTTAAGCCTGAAAGTATGTCGCCTTTTACGTTTTGAGTTTCTTTTTTTAGTAGTGCTATCATATATTTGCCTTATTTAGCCCGCAAAGGTAATCGGTATTATCAAATGGCAATAAATGTTAATTGATAAATAGTCTAAAATTTATCAAGTGTTAATTATGGTATAATAATTGTTAAAATTAGTTAACTTCAAAAATTTAAATTATGAAAAATATTATTTTAATACTCAGTTTATCATCTGTTTATCTGTTCTCATTTGGGCAATCCGATTGTAGAAAAGGTGGGATTTTGTTTGGAAAAGCCGATTTTATTCCCGAAAATGGGGTGCTTTCTCAAGGAGCATTTTCTATGGATGCTATTTTTTCCAAAAAATATCATAAAGGATATACTACTTCTTGGGGGCTTGAATTTAATGGAGGTAGAAAAACTCTTGAATCCGTAATTACTGATATTACATTCGAAGGTGGCTACCTTGGGTACGCTGATTTTGCCCAATCTAGAATAGAGTTTTGGAGTAAGTTTATGGTGGGTAAAAGATTTGGAAATGTTCTTGAAGTTACCGTTCCTTTTAAGTTAGGGTATAGAAAATTATCCTATTTTCAAGAGTTTTTCTTAAACCCAGGGCAAGAGATTAATCCCAATGATGTGGTGGATAATGCTGATGATGCCAACAGTACCGTATTGGATAAAAACCATAGTTTTGGTCTTGGTACTGGGGTTCAACTGGCTTTGTTTCCTGCTTATGGAATATCTCCTTTTGTGGAGGTTACCTATAATACTTTTGGTAAAATAACAAATTACAGAGTTCAAGATGCTAGTTTGGAAAATGGATTAGTTGTCGTGCCCAATGAAATTATCGCTAATTCTAATAATATTACCATTAGATATGGTGTGCGTTTCAATATCGGTCGTTGTCCTAAAATTCTTAATGATATCTATAAAGAAGACACTCCTAAAAGAAGAAAAGTTTCTATAAATAGACACACTCGACCTGTTACCAAAACAAAAATAAACCAACGTGTAAACCCTGAGCAAAATTCTACTACTCCCCAACCTAATAAGCCTACTACGCAGCCTAGTAATAATCAAAATAATAAACCAGGCGTTGTATTGAAGCCTTCTGCTCCAAAACCAACACCAAAACCAACACCAAATGTCGTTATTCCGAACTAGTATATTTTTTCAGATTGCAATAGGAACTCTATTGTTGAGTAGTTGTTCCACTTCTAAAAACTTTCATAGTACATACGTACCTGGGTTTGTGTTTGCCTCATCTATCGAAAATCTTAATCACGCAAAGGGAGATACCTTAAAGATAATTAACGATGTTGAAGATGATACAAGTCTTGTTTATACTATGTTTCCAGAATTCGTTTTAAATGAGTTGGAAAATGAAGCAGGGTCTCGAAAATATTTTTTTGTTGTTTCACATTCGAAAGAAGACAATGGAGTGCAATCTGCTCTCAACCAAAACCAATATATAATGGTGTTGAAATCTGTTATTTTAACAAAAACTGAGGCTTATTCTCCTACAAAGATAAAAGTGTATTCTGCTGATAATTATTTACTCAGATCAAAAGATGCTATAAAAGGAAGGGCGATTGTAAAAGGGAGTGCTACGTTTATACTTTATGATAAAAGTGGAGGTTTTTTAGATTCTTTAACCGTTAGAGATCAGTATAAATTCGAAATTGTTAAACCAGATTCTGTACTTGCTGCTAAAAAGATTAAAAATGAACTACCAAAAGCGTATAGAAACTTATCCAAGATGATCGCTTTTTCCTATGCAGATAGAGTTGTGCCCTACGAAAGACCTGTGAAAAGAAATTTTCATGTGAGATCTCTAACATCTAACCTCTTTGAAAAAGGGATGGAATTTACTCGTAAAGAGGATTGGAAAGGTGCTTTTGACTATTGGCAATCTACATTGGTTAACAAAAAGCATATGACAAAGGCGGATAGAGCTAAAATGCATTTTAATATCGGTGTTTATTACGAAAGACTTGGAGATTACGAAAATGCTGTGGATCAGCTAGAACAAGCATTTGCACTTGAGCCAAAAGTAGCAGCTAATTATCTCGAAGAGTTGCGAAGAATTCGAGATTTGCAATGATATCAGTCTGATTTTGGAAAGAACCAAAAAAAGCATTGCTCAGAATTTTGGCAATGCTTTTTTTGGTAGCTATCGTAATGAAAATCTGTTGCATCTACATCAATTGTTATTTCTTTGCGACCTTTTAAACTC
>CAMZLL010000031.1 GCA_947311505.1 uncultured Cryomorphaceae bacterium | reverse complement strand
TAAATCCTGAAAATTTTTGAAGTTCTTTTTTTAAATTTATAAGTGCAATGAATAATTCGGGCTAATTATAACAACCAAAAATATTAATAATATGACAAAACACACTTTATAATAGTTTAAATCCTGTAATAACTAAAATTTTACATACCATTTGATAATCGTAAGTTGTTCCTCTTTTCGATTATCCGACCTACTACACGTTCATTTGGAAAATAAGATTTACTACTTGAAATGCATGGAAAATATATAATGAATTTAAAAAAAAAAGCGGAAGCTTAATGTTTATTTATTAAATTTGAGAACACAACTATAACACATATTATGAGCTTACAGATTAAATCATTTGAAGAATACCGAGAACAATACAAAAAAAGTGTAGAAAACCCATCTGAATTTTGGGGAAAAGTAGCAGAGAACTTTGTTTGGAAAAAGAAATGGAACACCGTTTTAGAATGGGATTTTGATAAACCAGAAATTAAATGGTTTGATGGAGCAAAACTAAACATTACAGAAAATTGTCTAGACAGACACTTGGAAACGAGAGGAGATCAAACAGCTATAATCTGGGAAGCGAATGACCCAAGCGAAGCTTCCGTAAAACTAACTTACAAAGAATTACATACTAAGGTTTGCCAATTTGCAAATGCCTTAAAAAAACAAGGCGCAAAAAAAGGAGATCGTATATGTATCTACATGCCAATGGTTCCCGAATTGGCAATTGCACTATTAGCTTGTGCACGAATTGGAGCGATACATAGTGTCGTTTTTGCAGGATTTTCTGCATCTGCGTTGGTCAATAGAATAAATGATGCACAGTGTAATATCGTGCTTACTTCCGATGGAGGGTATAGAGGGGTTAAGAAATTTGAGGTAAAATCTATTGTTGACGAAGCACTAGCAGAAACACCATCCGTGGAAAAATCTATTATACTAAAACGAACAGGCTGTGTCGTGACGATGCAAGAAGGTAGAGATATTTGGTGGCATGATGCCATAGCCGATATGGATACGCATTGCGAAGCTGAAGAAATGGATGCAGAAGATATGTTATTCATACTATACACATCTGGTTCTACGGGAAAACCAAAAGGAATGGTGCATACTTGCGGTGGCTACATGGTCTATACTGCGTATTCGTTTCAAAATGTATTTCAATACGAGCCTAATGACATTTATTGGTGTACTGCCGATATTGGTTGGATTACAGGACATTCTTATATTGTATATGGACCACTTGCTAGTGGTGCTACAACGGTAATGTTTGAAGGTGTGCCTTCTTATCCAGATGGCGGTCGTTTCTGGGAGGTAGTTGCAAAACACAAAGTGAACCAATTTTACACTGCACCAACCGCTATCAGAGCATTACAGAAAAACCCAATTGAATTGGTTACCAAACACGATTTATCATCTTTGAAAACTCTTGGTAGTGTGGGCGAACCTATAAACGAAGAGGCTTGGAATTGGTACAATGAAAACATTGGAAAAGGAAATTGCCCGATTGTAGATACGTGGTGGCAAACCGAAACAGGTGGAATAATGATTTCGTCTTTATCGGGGGTTACACCTCAAAAAGCAACTTTTGCCTCTCTCCCACTCCCTGGCATACAACCGATATTGATAACAGAAAAAGGAGAAATATTAGAAGGAGAAACCAAAGGAAGATTGGCAATAAATCATCCTTGGCCCTCGATAGCTAGAACCATATATGGCGACCATAAAAGATATAAAGAAACCTATTTTAGTGCATTCAAAGGAATGTATTTTACAGGAGATGGCGCATTGAGAGATGCAGATGGCAACTACAGAATTACAGGTCGTGTAGATGATGTAATCATAGTATCTGGACACAACCTCGGTACTGCTCCGATAGAAAACCACATCAACGAACACGAAGCTGTGGTAGAATCTGCTATTGTTGGTTTTCCGCATGATATAAAAGGAAATGCACTTTATGGATATGTAATTTTGCATGACGGTGTAGCACATTCAGATACGTTGCGTAAAGAAATAAATAATCAAATAGCACATAGTATAGGACCAATTGCAAAGTTGGATAAGATTCAATTTGTAAGTGGCTTACCAAAAACCAGATCGGGTAAGATTATGAGAAGAATACTTAGAAAAATTGCTTCTAATGACATTGATCAATTGGGAGATATCTCTACGCTATTGAATCCAGAAGTTGTAGCTGAAATAATTGAAGGTAGGATTGGATAAGCCTAATTATAAGTCAAACTTAATACAAAACAGTTCACTTTAGAATGAAAATTCACTTTAAAAATGTAATTCCCTTACCGATGCGAGATGAAACGTTCTCTGCTGAAAGTGCCTGGGGAAACACTGTTACGATTTCATCTACTGATAGCTATTTTTTAGAATCTGAAAGTGGAAAAGGCAAAAGTACTTTTAGTGCTTATATAATAGGTCTTAGAAACGACTATTCAGGAAGCATCACTTTAGATGGGCAAAATCAAAAAGAAATAACGCTTGACGAATGGTCGGAATTGCGAAAAAACAAGCTTGCATTTCTAGCGCAAGACATGCGTTTGTTTCCAAACATGACTGTTCTTGAAAACCTTATAATTAAAAATAAACTTACCGATTTTAAAACGGAAACAGAGTTCACTAAAATGCTTCAAAAATTAGAAATCGACCATAAACTAACACAATTGGCAGGTACGCTTTCTCTCGGACAACAACAAAGAGTAGCGCTAGTAAGAGCATTACTCCAACCGTTTGAACTTCTTTTGATGGACGAACCCTTTAGTCATATAGACCAACAAAATATAACTAGAGCTTTGACGATGATTACTACAGAGTGTTCTCAACAAAAATCTGGCTACATACTCACTACATTGGGTGCTGACTATGGAATAAAAACCAACAAACAGATCAAGTTATGATTGGAAAAGCCATACAAAGAACACAAAAGACCATCATACTTATACTTAGCATACTTGGAGCGGTTATAGGGCTATCACTTTTACTTGTGGTAACACAAACATACACCAATCTCAATCTTGTAAAACAAGGAGATTCGGGAGCTATAAATAGCCAATACTTGGTTTTGAAAAAGAAAATATCAGCATCGGCAACATTAGGCTTTGGCTCTAGTACATTTAACAAAGAGGAATATAACGATATAAAAAATCAATCTTTTGTAAAAGACATCGCACCGTTTAAATCGGGAAGAAATTTTCAAGTTTTTGTAGAGGTAGATCTCAATACAAGACAATCTGGTAGCTCGCTAGGATTTATAGAGTCGCTTCCTGACCATTTTATAGATGTACAGGCTGAAAATTGGAAATGGAGTAACGGAGATGAATTCATCCCTATAATAATGCCTACCAGTTTTTTGGATATGTACAATTTTGGTCTTGCCGAAACAATGAATACTCCAAAAATATCTAAAGAGATGGCTGGAATGTTGATTGTAAAAATACGAATAAGAGGCAACAACAAACAAGGTATATACTATGGTCATATCGTAGAATTTAGCGACCGCATCAATTCCGCATTAGTTCCTATATCCTATCTTGATTATCTCAATGACAAATATGGCTCAGGAACAGAACAAGATCCAGGCAAGATAATCATCGCCACAGAAAACACTAAAAACCCTAAAATCTCAAAATACATAGTAGATAACGGATTAGAAACCAACCAAGAACAACTGAGAGGCTCTGTAATAGAGAAACTGATTCAGCCTATTCTAACCTTTACAGGCATCCTTTGCGTTATTATTATTTCTCTTACCCTGATTATTTTTGTACTCTATGGAGAAATTTTAATTATAAAATCCAAATTTGATATTCATGTATTATCTCTATTGGGATATCGTTGGAAAGATATTTCTAAGGTATTTAACATTTATTTTTTAAAGATTTACGCTGTCATTACAGTAGTTTCATTAACAATATTCTTCATTACGCAAAGTATCATAAACGGCATTATAAAAGAAAGCTTAATTTATGACGACCTCCCTTTCATTTCAGGGAAAACACTGGTTGCAATGAATATTTTCTTAATCTTATTTATCGCCATAAATATCTTAAATACTCGAAAATATATAAAGCAAATTGCCACACCCAAGTAATCTTTGTTAAAACAACTTTGGCTAGTTGAATTATGTAAATTACTGATGAACTAATAAAACAAAATGGCAACGCTTCTAAAAAACTTATACAATAAACGATTTTTTGAGAATTTCACATCAAGTACCTCCAAGGTTATTTCTGATTTTGATTGTAATAAATTTACAAACCAAATATTTGACTCCGATTGGGAACAACGAGAGCTCAAGCAAAGAATGAAACATGTTGCCAAAGTCTTAAAAAAGCACTTATCGAAAGACTTTGAAGAAAGTACGCATCAAATAATAGACATACTAAAGCAATTGAAAATAGATGGGCGTCATAAAATAGCGTTGGAACTGATGTTTTTTCCTGACTATATAGAAGTCAATGGAATAGAAAAGTTGCAAACTTCTTTGCAAGCAATGGAGGAAATCACAAAATATACCAGTTGCGAATTTGCTATTCGCCCGTTTATCGTCAAATATGAAGCTACAATGATGCAAAAAATGCTAGAATGGTCCACAAACGAAAACCTCCACGTTAGGAGATTAGCATCAGAAGGCTGTAGACCAAGACTACCTTGGGCCATGGCGCTTCCTACTTTAAAAAAGTGTCCAACTACTATAATTCCTATTTTAGAAAATTTAAAAAACGATCCCTCTGAATATGTAAGACGAAGTGTTGCTAACAATTTGAATGACATTGCAAAAGACAATCCAGAGGTTGTTATTTCTATTTCTCAAAAATGGATTGGACAAACAAAAGAAACAGATCGATTGGTAAAGCATGGATGCAGATCACTTCTTAAACAAGGAAATACATCTATTATGGAGCTATTTGGATTTGGCTCAATAAAGGACATTTTAATAGAAGAATTTAAAATAACTACACCCAAGATTCAAATAGGAGAACATGTTTGCTTTCAATTTCAATTGACCAACAAAAATAAATCAGCATCTAAAATAAGACTAGAGTACGGTGTTTATTATCAAAAAGCAAATGGTAGTCTGTCTAGAAAAGTTTTCAAGATTAGCGAAAGAAAATACCCCGCCAATACTACAACCCTAATCCAAAAGAAGCAATCGTTTAAAATCATTACTACTAGAAAATTTCACTTAGGAAAGCATCAAATTTCTATAATTATAAATGGAAATGAACTAGATTTATTAGATTTTGAATTATGCTAATTCTACGGCTGCACTTGAAGTATTGAATTTTCTATCCACTTTTTTAAACAATCCTTGTAATACTTTACCTGGACCTACTTCAACAACAGCTTCTGCTCCATCAGCAATCATCTGCGTCATTGTTTGTGTCCATTTTACGGGTGCAGTAAGTTGAGCTATAAGATTACGCTTTATCTCTTCGGCATCTGATACTCCGGCAGCTGTAACATTTTGATAAATAGGACAGTTGGGAGATACAATTTTTGTATTGGCAATAGCTTCTGCTAATTCTGCTCGAGCGGGCTCCATTAGCGGTGAGTGAAATGCCCCTCCAACAGGTAGTACTAATGCTCTTCGTGCGCCAGCTTCAGTTAATTTTTCGCAAGCTTCATTGATCGCTTCAACAGCACCAGATATGACCAATTGTCCAGGACAATTATAGTTTGCAGGAACAACAACTCCATCGATAGAGGCACAAATATCTTCTACGACTTTGTCTTCCAAACTAAGAATAGCTGCCATTGTAGAAGGCTCTGACTCACACGCTTTTTGCATTGCTAATGCTCTTGCTGATACCAGCCTTAATCCGTCTTCAAAAGTCATTGCACCAGCGGCTACTAATGCAGATAATTCTCCAAGAGAGTGCCCAGCTACCATATCAGGTTGAAATGATTCTCCCAACACTTTTGCTAAAATAACTGAATGTAAAAATATAGCTGGCTGTGTTACTTTTGTTTGTTTCAACTCTTCTGCTTCACCTTCAAACATAATATCTGTAATTCTAAATCCTAGAATTTCATTTGCTTGTTCAAACATTGCTTTTGCTTCTTCTGACCCTTCGTACAGGTCTTTCCCCATTCCTATAAATTGTGCTCCTTGACCAGGAAAAACGTATGCTTTCATTTAATTAAAAATTTAGATGCTAGACTATAGATGCTAGACTTGTTTTAAAAATTGATTATTAATCTTTTAGTTTTGATAGCAATCTTAATATTTCGATATACAACCAGATTAAGGTCACTATAAGCCCAAATGCTCCATACCATTCCATGTGCTTTGGTAACCCTCTTGCCGATCCTTTTTCTATAAAATCAAAGTCAAGTAATAGGTTCATAGCAGCCAACGCAACAACGAAAAGACTAAATCCAATTCCCATAATACCATTGCTATGTATCAAAGGGATTTGAATTCCAAAGAATCCTAGACCAATTGCTATTAAGTAGAAAATACCAATCCCCATAGTTGCAGTCATAATAATGGACTTAAATTTTTCGGTAACTTTTATTATTCTAGCAGTATATAAAAACAACATAGCAAACGTAGTGGCAGCTGTCAATACTAAAGCTTGAAGAATAATACCAGGAAATAAAATAGCATACGATTGCGACATTACCCCAACCAAAACACCAAACAATGCACTATAAGCAAAACCTGTATACATTGCCAACTCCGGCTTTCTATAGGTTACAAAACCTATTCCTGCTCCTACAAGACACCCTACTAACATCAACGTGTTTGGTATATGCATTGCATTTACCCACCCGATGGCGGCAAAAAACATGGTTGTAATAACAAATAACAACGTTTTGTATATTGTACCTTGCACACTCATAGTGGACACACTTACATTTGTCCATTCGCTATCTAAAATACTGTCGCTTAGGACAGGGTTTGAGCTCTTAAAAAATCCCATTTTATTTATTTTTTTGTTAATTATTCTCCTTTATATTCTACGTAATTATTTTCCGATTCACAAAGCTTCACACAATGAAGTTCGGCTCCTAGTGTTTTAATATGTGCTTCTAACTGCTGCCAAATGGCCAATGTCAAATTCTCTGTACTTGCTAATTTTCCTTTCATAAAAGGCACATCTAAATTGATGTTTTTATGGTCTAATTTTGAGGTAACATTCTTTTTTACAATATCACTTACTTTCTTTAGATCTACACAATATCCAGTATCTTGATTTGGCTCTCCTTTAACAGTCACAAACAACTCATAATTATGCCCATGCCAGTTGGAGTTGGAACATTTACCAAAAACTTCCTGATTTTTTTCATCAGACCAATTGGGATTATGCATTTTATGTGCTGCATTGAATCGCTCTCGTCTGGTTACATATACTATTGGCATCTTGATATCCTTTTTGTAAGAAATGAAACACGAAGTTAGTGTTTTTTGACGGAGTAGTTTATATTTGATAAGTGAAAAGATGTTAATACTGTCGATTAAGTATTGAATTGAGTTACAATTCTCCTTTAACTTCCAATAAAAAAGATTTAATTTTTTGGAGTCTGGTTACAATCTCTAACGATTGTACAGCATCTTCTTTATTACCTTTGAGCTTGCCTTTTGCTCCTTGCAGGGTGAATCCACGTTCTTTTACTAAATGATATATTAAATGAAAATTTTCGATGTCTTTTTTGGTAAACATTCGATTTCCTTTTTTATTCTTATGTGGCTTGATGATATCAAATTCTTTTTCCCAAAAGCGTATCAAGGACGTATTTACGTCAAACATTTTGGAGACTTCTCCAATACTGTAATATAGCTTTGATTTATTTATTTCTAAAAAAGACATTGTATTTGTAAATGTACGACTTAATCTGAGATTAACGGATGCATATCCATAGGATTGTTGCACAGTTATTTGTTCATACTGGACTTAACTCTTATCCACATCAGATTTATCAATCGTTTTAACAGGATTAAGACCCCCTCCTTCTGGCACCAAGTCTCTATATCTTTTTCTTGCTTCCACACCAAACAAACTACCTTTGTATTCAAAGATTATTTTTTTGTAATACTCAATCGCCTTTTCCGTATCGTTCAACTTATAATCGTATAATTCAGCAAGTTGATAAACAGCATTGTCCGCCAAGATATCTTCTGCATATTTTTGTTCTATTTCTAGTAAATAGCCTTCTGCTTTTTTATAATCACGTTGAAGCATTGCTATTTCAGATTTTTTCATCAGTATTTCGTCATTAAGCGTATGATAAGTAAACATTGCCGAAATGGTATCGTAAGACGCTAAAGCTTCTTTATATTTATGTTGTTTTATCAATAGTTCTGCGCCTGCAAATAGCTGCATCGTTACCTGCGTAGTGTCCATGTTGTAATTATCTGTTATAAGCATAGACAGCTCCATAGCATCATTAGATATCAACTTACTAGTAGAAGCCTTCAACACGTCTAACTGTGCTTGCGCCCAATCAAAATCGCCTGCATAATAAAAAACTTGCGCTGCCTTAAATTTCCCAAGATGCCCTACTCTATCATGTTTAAAATCTTTTTCTACTTGCATAAACAAGAGTGATGCATCCCAAATACGATCATCAATTACCATTAAATCTCCCAATTCTATTTTAAGCTCTGCTTTTTGTAGTTTTTTAAGACCAGGATATGCCATTGCCTCTTCTAAAACTTCAATTCCTCTACTGGGATTATTTAAATAATACCCTTCTAACTGCGCCAACTCTCTAATTAGACTCAAGGAATAAGCATTGCGTCCTATTTGATCTAAAGATTCTTCGTAATTGGTTTTTAAATCGAGTAATTCTTCGTGCGTGAAATTACCTCCAGAGATGACTTTTTTCTTTAAAGTAGAAACACGCATTACTTTAGCTTCTCTATAAAACGGGTTGTTTGCTCCTAACGCAATCACATAATCAAAGCACTTGAGCGCAACATCGTATTCTTCATTGTTCAAGCAAGTAACTCCAAGGTTCTGAACACCTCTTCCATTGTCTTTTTCTTTTTTTCCAATGGCTTTGTATTGAATAAAAGCACCGTTAAAATTCTTACGCAACATATAGACCCAAGCAAGTAATTCATTAAAGACTACTTTATTTGGATTTTTTTGACTTCGTTTTATCAGCTCCGTTTTTACCATTTGAACCTTTTTGGGTTCTTCATTAAAATCTATAGCATTGCTCAATGCGCTTTGCACAGAAGTAAAATAGCGACCATCAGCCTCTACGATATCTATCAATTTAGAAATCATCAATTCTGTTTTTCCTTGTTGGCCATAAACCAATGCAATCTCTCTATTATACATAGAAGAGGTAGCAGCATACTTGTTGGCATGCTCATAAGTTTTTAATACATATTCTAAATTACCCTCACGTTTAAAGCCTGTTGCTAATTTTCTGTATAATTCGTTTAATTCTTCTTTTGTTTTGCTGTTTACCATTTCAATTTGGTTTTTTAAATTTGCAACTTCATCTTTTGCAATAAAATTACCTGTTCCAATATGAAATTTATTATCAT
>CAMZLL010000030.1 GCA_947311505.1 uncultured Cryomorphaceae bacterium | reverse complement strand
TTTTTCCAGCTCATGGAATTCAAAGAACAATTATCTTTTTCATATTAATTCAAAAAAATAAATTTATCTGATTTATTTTACTTTATTTAGATTTGCAATTTATAATCATTTTCCGTATACTATATTTACTCTTGAGCTAGTCTCATTAATAGAACGTATAGCGTAGCTGTACGTATTGACTCTAAAAGCCGTAGCAATACGGCTTTTTTTATAGTCAAAAAAATTTTTTTAGTTTCTTGTTCAGTCTGGATATATGCACTTCTGATAAGCGACCTATTTTATTTCAGATTCTTTTTTTTGATATACATCTCATTTGTCCTAGATTAATTATACTTGGCTTATGTAAATTATTAATATCATCAGGATTAATAACAAGATATTGATGAGAACTAGTCTTTTTAGGTTTTTGATTCAGATCATTGTATAATCATGTTATTGGCGCGATCAATAGAGTATTTCCTTTATTGAATATAGATGAAGATACTACTATGCACGGCCTTGTCTTAAAGATTTCACTTCATATATTCATCCCTAACTCAACATATACCACAGATCACTTTGATAAAACAATAGAAGGAGAACGTTTTTGAAAATGTATCGAGACTTTTCTCTCAAACCAATCTAAAAACTGTTTTATACGTTCTCAAGTATGTTCATCAAATAAAGAATGAAGTATATTTTCTAATTTGGAAAGATATTGTCTTAATTGCATCATTTGTAGTAAAGTTACAAAATAAATTTATATACCAATTATCAGTAGTGTCCAAGTAAAAAAGAGAAGAAAAAGAAAAATACCGCGCGAAGAGTGGTATTTTTCAGTAACTACCTTTAATTGGACAGCTGAATGAGTATTAAATAAGTGACAAAACCTTTTAATATACTCATATCTCATGTCTAGTTATAAACCAACAGTTTTCAATCAAATATTTCGAATAATGCGTGATCATATAAAACCATTTGTTAGACAGCTGAATAAATATAGTAAAGTAATGAGCTGTGAAAAATTGGCAAAGATACTATTATATGCACAAATAACATGAAAAGAGAGCTTAAGAGATATAGAAACAGGGCTAGAATGTGAGAGAAATAAACTATATCATTTATGAATAAACTCAATAGCTCGTTCTACAATAGCGTATTGGAATAAAAAAGTAGATAACAATGTATATGAGCAAGTATTCTATCAAATGCTGAATCAATATAAAAGTTCATGTTTATGAAATAGTAATGATCTATGAATTACTACAATAGCTCTAGATGGAAGTATAATATCAGTAGCCTTAAGTGCATTTGATTGGGCAAAACATAGAAGAAGTAAAGGATGAATTAAATTACATGTAGGATTAGATATAGAAACATATTTACCAAGATTTATGACAATACGTGATGCAAAACAAGGAGAAAATTTGATAGCAAAAGAAATGGTAGAAGGTGGGTATTTAAAAAAAGGAGAGATGATAGTATTTGATAGGTATTATGTTGATTTTAAACTATGGAAGTTGATAGACTCTAAAGAAAGTTCATTTGTTACTAGAACAAAAAAGAACACAAACTATGTAATTGTAAAAGAAAACGAGGTAAAAGAGCCATGAATAATAAAGGATTCTAAAATATTGCTCGTATGAGCACAGTGAATGAAAATATATACAAAAGAACTAAGAATGGTAAGATATTACGACAAAAAATCAGAAAGAGAATTTGAATACATCACAAATAATTTTGAGTTAAAAGCTAGTCAAATAGCCAATATCTATAAAAATAGATGGAAAGTTGAAGAATTCTTCAGATGGATAAAACAAAATTTAAAAATTAAGTCGTTTTTGTGAACATCAGAAAATGCAGTAAAAAATCAAATATGGATAGCTATGATATATTACTTAATACTTCAGTATTTACGTAGTATCGCCCGTTTATGAAAAAAACAAATATTAAAACTTTCAAGAATTATTAATGCTAAATGTATGATATGAATATTACTTTGTGAATTATTTGCTTTATGTAGATCAAAAGCAAGTAAATGCCTCTCTTCTGGTATTTGACCACCTAACTCGTTATTCAATTTTTAGTTGGACAACTCTGAACAAAAATTATAAAAAACCATAATATATCGATACCATAACATTCTCTAAAACAAAAAACATAGAATATAAAATTTACCAAACAATATAAAACTATGTATATATTTTTTACTTCACCAATGTTCCACATATCTTATCTGTTCCGATAAGGTCTATTTGATCTATATGACAGACATAGATAGGCATTCATTCATCTTTTGCCATAGCGATAGCATTATGATCCATTACTCTAATATTTCCATCAAGCGCATCTTCTATCTTCATTATATCATATTTTACTGCATCATTATGTTTTACAGGATCTTTATCATATACTCCATCTACCTTCGTTCCTTTTATAACTATTTCACAATGTAACTCTAGCCCCCTAAGTACCGCAGAAGAGTCTGTACTAAAATAAGGATTCCCTGTCCCTGCAGCACAGAGAACAACCCTTCACTTACTCAAATGTTTTAATGCTCTTTTTCTAATAAATGGCTCTGCAACTCTTGGCGTTTCTATAGAAGACATCACACGAGCCTCCATTCCATGTTGTTCTAATATATTACCAAAAGCTAAAGCATTAATAATCGTCCCTAACATTCACATATAATCACCTGTTGCTCTATCTAGCCCCATAGCTGCACCTGCAACTCCTCTAAAAATATTTCCAGCACCAAGCACAATAGCTATTTCTAAGCCACGATCATGCAACACTTTTATTTTCTTTGCTAAGGTGTTTATAAATTGAACATCTATTCCAGAATCTCTTTCCCCTTTTAATGCTTCTCCAGAAAGCTTTAAAAGTATTCTTTTTACCTGTTTCATAACATATAAAATAAAGAATAAAAAAGAAGTATTCGGATATGTATATATATCACTTTGTGAAAAACAAAGGAAAATATAACAATTTATATGATAAATATTATTTCACAGTATAGACTCCCGGAGTCTTTTCGTAAACAATACTTTGCATTTCTAGTAAAGTCATCTGAGACATTACAAAAGAAAGCTCTAAAGACAATCACTTTCAGATATTCTCTATCGTTGCCTCTGGATATTCACGTAAATACTGAATAATACGCTCTTCTTCAGGACTCAATGAAATAGAAAAAGATTTTTGTTTTTTATGAATATCCTTTTTTTCAAAATATACATCAAAAAGTGCAGTAAAATTAACTACAGCTTTTATTTTCCCTTCAGCAAGATAGGCATTGCTTCCAGCACTTGTTTCTTCATAAATACTTGCCGGCACAGTATAGACACTTGTATGTGCTTGCAACGCAAAATCCACCGTAATTAAACTTCAAGATTTTTTTCATGCGGCAGGAACAAAAACCATATCACTCAATCCTGCTACGATTCTATTTCTCTGAGGAAAAGTATAATTTGTAGGACTCTTTTTTAATTTAAACTCAGAAATAACTAAACCACCATTATCTACAACTTTTTTGATTAAATGATGCTCTTGACGCTGAAAATAATAGCCTAGACCTCATCACAAAACCATAATAGTTGGTATATTATTTTTCAATGACAGCTCATGGCAAATAGTGTCTACTCATGGCGCTCCACCAGAAATAGTCACTATATCATACTTTTTTATACTTACAAAAATATCTTCCATCACGCTAGATGCATAATTCGAAACTTTTCTCGGCCCCACAATCGCTAGGATAGAAGAATTCAATAGTTCAATATTTCACTGATAGTAGATAATATATGGTTTACTAGATATTCTATGAAATTTAAAATGATATCAATCTATATCAGCAATTTGTCGTTTAATATTTTTTTCCTGCATCCAGTTTTCCAGCTTTTTAGTGTCAGGTATATTTTCTATATCTCCACTTCTCAGTTTTTTAATTCATAGTTTTTCATCTAATGAATAATAAAGTGCTTTTTTTTGACCAGTAAATTTCATAAGAGAATTATGAGTCAATAAATAAAGATAAAATAAGTCGCTACCGCTCCACTGACTAACCAATAGTAAATTTAGACTTTAATTTGAAACAAAATACTTTATGCTAATATTTATATTTCAACCACAAATATTAGCATGAAACACTCTACCACAATATCTATCAA
>CAMZLL010000029.1 GCA_947311505.1 uncultured Cryomorphaceae bacterium | reverse complement strand
TGCAAAAAATAAGATACCTTGTTCTTCTTGATAGAATGGGAACATTTCATTTCCTTCTGTGTTAATCCCCTCTCCAAGATTAACAGGTGTTCCCCAAACATCTCCTTCTTTAGTTATACGATATATATCAACACCGCCTTTTCCACCAGGCATATCACTAGCAAAATACAAAGTATTACCATCGTGAGATAAACTTGGATGACCTACAGAGTATTCATTACTATTTAATTTGAATGCTACTGGTTCTGTCCAAGTTCCTTCTTCATCTTTATTAGAAAAAAACATTTTTAACTTAATAGTTCCATCTTCACTTTTACCTTCGTAATTATTTCTTGTAAAAACCATGAAACTACCATCTGCATTGAATGAAGCAGGTCCTTCGTGCATTTTTTTGTTCGTCTTCTTATTTAGCTGTGTTGGGTTGGTCAACTCTCCATCCTCAATATCAGCAGCATAAATATCTAAGAAAGGCATTTGATTCCAGTTATGAGTACGTTTGATAGATTTTACGCCCTCTCTACTACTAGCAAAAACAATTTGTTCGTTACCATAATAAGCTGGACCAAAATCTTGAGCAGCAGTATTTATAGATAAATGATTTATTTTATATCTACCTTCATCTTTTAATAAGTTATTTAACTGTGCTGCATTACTAACATAGTTAATTGCTCTATGATCATTAGGTGCTTTTTCTTTGAACTTTTTCATCCAAGTATCACTCTCTGAATATTTCCCATTTAATCTAAGCACTGATGCATAGTTGAACAAATCTTCTGAAGTAACTTCTGCACTGTTTATAAACTCAGCATATTTCGTTTCACTTTTGGCATTATCACCATTGTGATGATAGCTTTCTGCTAATCTTCGCTGCCCTTCTACACTCAATCCATCTACTCCTTCGTATTTATCGATAGCTCTTGAAAATGAGTATAATTCAAAGAATTTATCTCCTTTTATTTCTTTACCACTTTTCTGAGCGGTAACACCAACTGTAAGTGCTAATATTGCTCCTAAAATTATTGTTGTCTTTTTCATTTCTTCTTAGATTTTAAGACTTTAAGTAAAAAGATTTAAGACATCAGAATTTTTTAATTAATCCTTTGTCATTTGTATCTTTTGACTTTCAGTCTTATGTCTTATAATCTTTTCTATTAAAAATATCTTGGTGATCTTATTCTTCCTTTTCCATTCATGATGAAATCATAACGAAGCATTACTTCGTGAGATCCAGCGTTATATTTAGCTGTATTATTCACAAATGACCAATCAAATGAGTAACCAAAACGTAATTGATTTGTAAAGTTATACCCTAATAATAATCCTACGGCATCTCCTGTCCTTCCCATTAATCCAATCTCCACTTTATCTTGAATGATTAACATCGCTGTTAAATCTGCCTCAATTGGTGCTGCCTCTGTTACTTTTGCAAAAGCAGTTGGTTTTAACTTCAATGTTCCTGTTTCGTTGAGATTAAATACTGTTCCTGCTATGAAAAACAAGTGGCGTTTCTCACTTCCTCCTGCCACACCACTAGAAGTAGTATTACTTGTGTAATCGTTCTCCAATAATTTTGGTGAACTTATTCCTGCATACCATTTGGTAGTCGAATAGTACATTCCGAATCCAAAGTTTGGTAGAATATCACTTTCTATGTTGTTTTGAAAAGCCACATCTTGCGAACCTCCAGCTTCATCGTCAAGTTTTAATGGTGTCAATCTACCTTGTAAGATGTTTATCCCTCCTTTCAAGCCAAATGCCAATTTACCCTTATCACCTACAGGTAATTTATATGCAAAATCTCCATATACGCTTGTTGTGTTGATTGGTCCGATTTTATCATTTAATATAGACAACCCCAATCCTACTTTATCATTAAACACAGGTGCGTGTAATGTTATCGTCTGTGTAGTAGGTGCTCCATCAAAACCTACCCACTGGCTACGGTGCAAGCCCGTTATGGTCAATGCGTCTCTGCTTCCTGCATATCCAGGGTTTACAGATAATGTATTGAACATATAATGTGTAAACATTGCATCTTGTTGTGCGTTTGCTGCAAACCCACCTATTAATGCTAATCCTATTATTACTATCTTTTTCATATCTATTCTTTTAATAATAAGTAAATCGTATTTCGAATTTCGAAATACGATTTACTACCATTTATTTTTATCTATTTAAATATATGTATCCTTTGGTTGGTTCTACTTGGTATTTATCATCTCCTTCTACAGAATTTCTGTTTGGTTCAAATATATAGAAGTAGGTACCAATTGGTAAGTGTTCTCCTCCTACTGACAATCCTTCTGTATTTCTACCATCCCAGTTGCCCAAACCTGCGTCTCTCAACTCAGGAGTTGAAACATATACTTTATTACCCCATCTGTTTAAGATTGTTAAATTGTAATCTGGGTAATAATCCAATCCATCGATAACAAACTCATCGTGTGTTCCATCTCCATTTGGTGAGAATCCTTCTGGTATCGATACTGGACAAATATCTAAATCTAGATAATTTGGTATCCCATCGTTATCACAATCATCTGCACCACTTCCATCGTTTGAAAGATCCCACTCAAGGTTATCTGTTACACCATCGTTATCTGAATCGGTATCTTGATAATCAGGTGTACCGTCTCCATCTGTATCAATTGGATTAGCTGTTCCTGTAGTATCTTCTCCTAATGGATCATTTTCATCTTCATCAGATAAGCCATCGTTATCAGAATCTAAATCTTGATAATCAGGTTCTCCATCGCCATCTGTATCCGGCACATTTCCAGTAGATGTTCCTCCATCAACCCATCCGTTTCCGTCTGTATCCGTAAGGTTATCAATTACACCATCATTGTTAGCATCAAGATCTCCGTTTCCGCCTTCATCGATATCATCAATTCCATCGTTATCTGAATCAAGATCTAAATTATCAGGTGTACCGTCTCCATCTGTATCTACTGGATCTGATGTTCCTTCATTGTTATCCCATCCGTCTCCGTCTGGATCTGTGAAGTTGTCTATCATTCCATCGTTATCAAGGTCTGTTCCTCCAATTTCCTCTACATCTGATACTCCATCGTTATCTGAATCTAAATCCAACATATCGATTACACCATCGTCATCAGAATCAATTGGATTCGTTTGACCGTGTGGTGTATCCCATCCATCTGGATCTAATACATCATAACCATCAATCATTCCGTCTCCATCAGTATCAGTGTTGCCACTTTCGATAATATCTGATAATCCATCATTATCAGAATCAAGATCTACATAATTAGGAACTGAATCTCCATCTGTATCTTCTGGACTGTATGGAATTTCACTTGTGTTATCCCAGACATTGTCATCCCATCCGTTACCATCGGTATCATTTGTTAATTCTCCATTTGGCTCAAGGTCATCAACCATTCCATCTCCGTATAAATCATCTCCTCCATTCTCTAAGATATCTGTAACACCATCATTATCTGAATCTAAATCTAAATAATTATCGTGTCCATCATTATCTGTATCTAAAGGATCTCCATTCGTCATTGGATTAGCATCATCCCATCCGTCTCCGTCTGTATCGTTACTTAAGACTCCTGTAGTAGGGTCAAATGTATCAATATATCCGTCTCCGTTTGTATCTGGACTTCCCGACTCAATAACATCTGGAATACCATCGTTATCAGCATCTAAATCTTCATGATTTGGAATACCATCGTTGTCGAAATCTGCAAGACCGTCAGAAGGATTGTTATCATCCCATCCATCACCGTCAGCATCAACAAAGTTGTCAACCTCTCCATCTCCGTTAGTATCAACTCCTCCATCTTCTACAACATCTGGAATACCATCATTGTCTGAATCAAGATCTGTACGATCTGGAAGACCGTCTCCGTCTGTATCTTCATCATCTGTCAATGGCGTTGTGTTTGTCCAACCGTCATCTACTCCATCAGTATCTGTATCATCTGTTAAGACTCCTGTATTAGGATCAAACGTATCTACATAACCGTCATTGTTAACATCTACTCCACCTTCTTCAACTAAATCAGCAATTCCATCATTGTCTGAATCAAGATCTTGGAAGTCTGGTTGACCATCGTTGTCAAAATCTGGAGGATTTGGTAAACCTTCGTTATCAGCCCATCCGTCATTATCTGCATCATTGGTCAATGTTCCATCGTTATTCAATTCGTCAACTTTTCCGTCTCCGTTTGCATCAACTCCTCCACCTTCAATGATATCTGGAATTCCATCATTATCTGAATCAAGGTCATAGATATCAGGTATTCCGTCTCCATCTGTATCCAAGTTAGAATAAGTTGGGTCAAGAATATCGGCTAAACCATCGCCATCAGAATCCAATGCTGGATCTGTAGTACACGTCCATCCTGTTGCTTGTGGCCCACATACTTCTACGTAATCTGGAATACCGTCATTGTCATCATCAATATCATCTACATCGTTGATTCCATCACCATCGTGATCTAACTCTCTCCAATCTTGATCTCCAATTCCTGGAAGGTCAACATCTGGGAAGTCACCTGGTACAGAACCTCCGTTAGAACCATTTGTTCCTGCTGGTCCATTTGTTCCATCAAGTACAGTATTGTCAAAAGCATCATCCAATCCATCTCCGTCAGTATCTGTTCCTGAGGGTGTAATTTCTGGAGTACCATCGCCATCTGTATCGTGTCCTTCTACTAAATCCCCTTCTCCATCATTGTCTGAATCTAGGTCTAAGTAATCTGGTTGCGAATCTAAGTCTGTATTGACTGGCACTACAGAAGTCCCTGGTCCATCTCCTGTTCCTGCTGTATTGGCTGCATCATCAGAATCGTAAGCATCATCCAATCCATCGCCATCAGTATCTATTCCTGTTGAGGCAACATATCCTGCTGTTGATTGACCTTCTATGTTATCTACGATACCATCGTTGTCTGCATCTATATCTTGGTAATCTGCTAAACCATCGTTGTCTGTATCTGGTGTTGACCAATTGGCTCCACCATCTCCTGTTCCTACAGTAGTGTTATCATCTGTATCTACTACATCTGCAAATCCGTCTCCATCTGTATCAACTAGTGTTGTTGGATCTCCTGATGTTCCGTAATCTACGTGACCATCATTATCGGTATCTACTCCACCTGCTTCGATTATATCTGTGATACCATCGTTGTCTGCATCGATATCTAATCCATCTGCAAGACCGTCCATATCTGTATCAGGATTAGGAATTGCTACACCGCCAGCATCTGTATCTACGCCTTGATCTGCTACGCCATCATTATCTGTATCTACGATGTCATCATCTGTCAGTCCATCTCCATCTGCATCGGTAACTAATGTCCCATCTGCATTGGTTGGTACTTGACCGTCTCCATCTGTATCCACTCCACCTGCTTCGATTATATCTGCAATACCATCGTTGTCTGAATCCAAATCCAATACATTTGGTATGCCGTCTCCGTCTGTGTCTGGGTTTGTTATTGCAACTCCTCCTGCTACATCTGTGTCAACTGGTTGATCTGCTATTCCGTCTCGTGTAGTATCTACTATTGGATCATCTGTCAATCCATCTCCGTCTGCATCTGTTAGTAATGTTCCATCAGGGTTTGTTGGTACCATTCCGTCTCCGTCTGGGTCAACTCCTCCTGCTTCTACGATATCTGTAATACCATCGTTATCTGAATCTAAATCTAAGTAATTTGGTATGCCATCATTATCTGAATCGGTTACATCTAATGGTGTTGCTGCTGTTGCATCATCTATACCATCTCCGTTTGCATCTTGATCAGAAGAATCTTGTATTCCGTCTCCGTCTGTATCAGTTCCTCCCTGAGCAACATCATCTATACCGTCATTGTTTGCATCTGTTCCACCTGTTTGGTCAACATCTACTGAATCTGGTATGCCATCACCATCAGTGTCAGCTTGAGTATCGATTACTCCGTCTCCGTCTGTATCTACACCACCTGCTTCAACTAAATCTGTGATTCCGTCATTGTCTGAATCGATGTCTAAGTGATCTGCAATTCCATCACCATCAGCGTCATTCTCAGGTAATCCATTTACATCTCCAATTGCAGGGTCGTTAGGTACATCATCTAAGTAATTTAAAACACCATCGTTATCATCATCACCATCAGGATCAATCCCATTGTTTTCTACTAAATCTGGAATACCATCATTGTCATCATCTAAATCGATAATATCAGCAATACCATCATTATCAGCATCAGGACAACATTCAATATTTTTAGCAACATTGGCAGTTCCCAGAATTGCTTCACCAATTGTACCACAGTTTAAACTTTTGGCAGCACAAGCCATATTAATAGGAGCAAAGAATTTTGCGTTATATCCTAATTGTGAGCACCCTCCAGCAGCATTATCACATACTTTGAAGATTAAAGGAGTAAGATCATACGACAATTGTAAATCCATTGAACCTCCAGATGCAATACCTGTTGGAATTCCAAACATTAATACAACTCGTCCTTCTGGGGTTACTGATTGCCCAGCAATAAACCAAGGTGCAGCAACCGTAAAGTTTGTTAATGTAAATGCAGTAGCATCTCCGCCAATAGTTAAGTATAAAGAATCGTTTCCTGCTACAGAAGCGGGACCAGATAAATTATTAACTGCAATAATATCTGTAATGGAAACAGTTGAACCTATTTGACTACAAACTTTGATTGGGTTCGGATTGTTATCCGTAATAGAGTATTCATTAACTCCACTGCCAGTTCCAACATATTTGAAATTGAATACTCCTGAAGAAGTAGATTCCGTCCCACAGAAGTTTTCAGCAGTAACATTATATAACACTTCATCCACTATATCAGTTGGACAGGCATTAAAATCAACATCTATTTTAAAGATAATTTTATCGTAACCAGGTGTAAAAGGGTTTGAACCCTCATCAATTCCTAATAGCCCACAGTTTGCATCAATATTAGAAGCGTTTGATAAAGAAATAGTTAAAGAATCTGTACCAATTGTAGTTACCATAGCTGCAGCCTCATAAGCGCCTGCAGCAGGATATTTAATTTCGGCTGATCCAACAACATAAGTTGCATTTGGAGGCAATTTAAATGCGGCAAGTATATTATACAAATTAGCATTTTTAGTATTTCGCATTTCAACCTCTAGTGTTTGAATATCACATAAGTTTGTAATGTCTTTATTACCATTTAAAGGCACAGACATAAAGTTTGGTACTGTACCTTGATATTTTATATAAGCAGTATCAATTGTAGAACTTGGCCATTCTGGCTGTTGAGTGGCAGGATAGTTACATCCAAAATTGGTATAAACTGTTATACTATCTGCACATACAAAAGTATTGAACCAAATACGCACAAAACGTTGTTCTGCAGGTTTCATACCGCCTAACTCTGCGTAATAATTTGCACCATAAACATTAATGTCACTTGGTTCTATTGGGTTGACACCATCTGCTAGATTTAAATCTTCAATTCCAATAACAACAGAATTGGCAGTACCTTCAGCAGCAACAAAAACATTGGCTGCTCCATACAATGTATTGTTAGCAATTAAGACATCTACATAAGAAGCACTACAATTTCCACCATCATCTACCAAAACAGTTCCGCCAAGATCAGTAACAGTAACAATAGGAGTTGATTCCGTAATCATAAACGTATCTACTAACATTATAGATTGACCAAATTCATCTTTTAAATAATATTTGACTGGCACTAAATACGTTTCTGTTGTGAAATTATCATTGGTATTAGCAAGAGTGTAAGACACATCCCAAACTGTAGTATTCCCATCAACATCAGAGAATCTTGGGAAGTCAGCATAAGCCGTTCCACTGTTAGCTTGGTTATTTGTAAAGACTAGATGTCCTGTTACGCCACCAGCTTGAGGTGTTCCAGATACTTGGATAGAATTGGCTGCACCACCATTCGAGCCTGCTAAAGTAGGCAAAGCAGTAGTACTATATTCATTACTACTAGGTAAATCAACAACAATACTATCCATTTTGTATGGTACACGAACTTCTCCTGGAATAAAATCACCTGCAATATTGTTAAAATCTAATTTATGGTGAACAGTAAGCCCACAAGCAGCACTATAATCAGCACCACCATTTGGCAATGTTAATTCTTTAGTTTTAATTGTTCCATAATCCGTTCTTACAGGACCTCTCATAAGTGTTCCTGTTGGGCTACTGCTACAGCCATTACCATTTCGATTAAGATTTGATCTAAACATGAAGTCTCCTGCATTAACATACGGGTAATCAGGATTTATAGCCCATTTAGTTGTCACTTCCCATTTATACTTAGCATACCCAGGAGAGAAAAATACCCCTGCCTCTTTTAAAGCTCTTTCAAAACATAAATAATAATATTCAGTTACTCTATTTTGAGCTGAGTTCTGCATAGCAAAAGCCATTGTTGTATTCAAAGATTTGTAACGTGCTGCATCATAAGGACAAGCAGCAGGGTCTATTGCAATGAATCCATTAGCACAAAAATAATCTCCTATACCACCTGGATAAGATTGATAAGGAATAAGATTATCTCTTAATGATTTTGGTCCTGTTAAATTTTGGACATTAAACCCTGCATTTCCATAAAAATGTTCTTTCTTAAGAGGCACAGTAGCGATAACAACACCTGCTACCGTATCAGTAATTTTCACAAAACTTAAATCTTCTACAAAAATCATAGGCCATCTTTGTTCGGCAAGATAGTCTCCTACATTTTTAGTATGAGAAATAGCTATGGTTTGCCTAAAAGTAAAATAGTCGTTGTTATCTTTTGGTAGATATCCAATATCTTCCATTATAGGCCAATCGGATGTTAAGTGGAAATTTTGATAATAGGTAATGGTATCACCTGCATAAAATTTTGATTCACCTGAAGACAATTGAGTTGCTTGAGTTGTTTCATCTTCATTGGTAAACCCAAGTGGAGTTTCTCTATAAAGTTTAGATTTCGTCATATAATATGGTTTTCCTCCACAACTTTCTGTAACCGTATAAGTAAAAGCTTTGTTATCTGCTAAATCAATGGTTTGAGTTGGAGTTCCCGGATTATGAGTATATAACAACTGCCATGAATTTATATTCGTTTGTGTTTGAAAACTATCGCAACTGATGTGCGCCATTGAATAGATTAAAGTATCCGTAGTGTTATCAAAAAGCAAAGCAATATCCGCAGGTGTTAATGTATAAAAAATTGCAGAATCATTATCTGTTGTATTATTGGCATCATCCATACCTAAAGCAGGAACCCAAGCAGAAGTTGGAGGTGTAAATCCAGTTCCCATTAATGTAAAATCATTTTCTAACAATAAGTTTTTACCTAAAAACCTTACAGTATCAATAACTTCATCAGTTTTATTATAGTTTAAAACTAATTTGACATCAGCACTTGTTAAATCTACATTGGTTTTTTTAAATCTAAATTTATATTCGTTTTGAGCGGTAGCAATTTGTTGAGCTGCCAAAGTCCCTAGGTTAGGAATAGGTGTTTTTACCGTATTAGCAATTGGTGTAGAAAATCCAAATTTATACATTGAAGTATTAGTTGATCCGTCTAGTTTTCTACAAAAATCAGTATATTTAGACACTGTTTTAAAGTCATAATTAAGGTTAACACCTGAAGCAGCATCAGAAGGTACTTCCCAAGTAAATGAAACTGGTAAAGTTGCACCTGGTGCCATATCATCAAAATAACCATCACCATCTAAATCCTCTAATCCACCAGGCCCATCAATATCTGTTGTTAATAAATCTTTAATTAATAAATTAATTTGATTTACATTACCAGGTATAGTTTGTACAGTTGGAAAAACAGCAGAACCACCAATCATAACACTTGATACGTTAATAATACCACCAAAACTTATGGTTAAATCTACATCATAAGCGGTGCTAACTTCTGGTCTATTAGCATCAGGGACTCCTGTGTTTTCAAAACTAAATATTGCAGATTTATTGGGTAATCCATCCCAAGCATCAATCGAATAACTAGTACCTGCAATAATTGGTGTTCCAGCTGACACATCAAACGTTTTAAATAAGGTATCTGGCACTTGACAAACAGCACCACCACCAACACATTTATAACTAAACCAAGAGCGAACAGACATTTCATTTTGACAAGTTGTGGGCATATCAAAGTAACTTTCTCTAACTATAATTAGATCACCAGGATCTAAATAACCGTCAACTGCGTCTAAATCTGCCCCTTTAATAGTGAAAGAAACAATCCTGTAACCTGGAATGTAAGAAATAGAGTAATCAGGAAATGTATTCATATTACCAGCGACAGAACCTGCAGGTACATTAGCACCTGAAATATGAACCCAATCTCCAGCATAATGAGGATATAAAGAATCGCTAATTATAGCTTGATACGTTACTTCTGAAATCCTGCCAAATCCAGTATTTGTTACAGTCGTTTGGTAATTAATAAACTGACCAAACCCAGCGACAGTGCTAGCGTAATTAACAGATCCTAAATAGGCATATATTGTTCCAACGCCAACATTCATTTTTGTACTTAATAAACTTTCGGTTGGTGTAGTAAAACCAGCTGGATAATTTATAGTTACATTTAATTGAGGGAGTGGTGTTAAAGTAACCACTTCACATTTGGAGTTTAGTACTATCCACGCTTTGGTAGTAGAACCAAAACCAGGTGAAGGTACGTTAAATTTTAGAACACCAGCTACATAAGACACCTCAGCAGCACCAGCAGGCATAGAGCCAACACTAGCAGCTTGATAAGTCATACTCAGCGTATCTGGCAAAGTTACTTCTAACGAAACATTTGCTGAACCACTTGGACAAGACGGTCCTTCTAAATTAGAGATATCAAAGAATATCGTATCAGAAGAACAAGCTGACAACACAGAAGGTGCATTGATCAAAACTTGCCCAGTTGACGACAACTGACTAAAACCAACTGCACTGAACAATGTCATGAATGCAGCGAAGAATTTACTTTTTAAATTATTTTTCATAATGATATATTTTAATAGAAATTGAAAAACTAACTATCTAATCATGTATTATTTTGTTGTGATTTTATATAACTTTAAACATCTTTTAACCCCAACACAAACTTTAACTAATTTAATTCAATAGAGTAAACCTTACTCATATTTCACTACTACTTTAAATTATAAAATTAAATATTTTTATTAGATTAAAAAACAAATTATCTGTAAACAACAAAATTAATCCGACTAACAACAAGAAAACAGATGTAGAATCATCCCATGGTTCTAAAAACGATTACTACTATATATATAAGATATGAAGAAATAAGAATAGCTCCTTTTAATCGTCCAATTTTACTACCGAAATATAAGATAGGAACTAAAAGCAAGGAGATAGCCAGCATCCAATACATATCGAAAGAAAGAACGGCATCAGAAACCCCGATAGGTTTTGCTATAGAAGTGATACCCAGCACCGCGAAAACATTAAAAATATTTGAGCCTACAAGATTTCCAACAGATATATCTGTTTGTTTTCTCATCGCTGCCATTGTGGAAGCCACTAATTCTGGTGCACTGGTACCGATAGCAACAACAGTTACCCCAATAACACTATCGCTTAAATGGAATGTTTTGGCAATATCAATAGCACCAGAGACAAACCAATCCGACCCAAAATAAAGCCCTACAAAACCACCCAGTAGAAAAATAATAGACATTAGTTTAGTATCTTTATTCTCGTCAGGGCTAATTTCTAAATCTAAATTTGCAAGTTTAATTTTTTCTTTTTTTCGTGAATTTACGACCAAATAAGTGGTGTAAGAAATCAAAATGGAGACAAATACGACTCCTTCCCATAGTGCTATCACATTATCCAATGCAAAAAGATAAAACAAAAGGGTGGCAAAAATCATAAATGGGAAATCGATTACTTTCGTTTGCTTTTCAGCAATAATGGGAAATATCAAAACAGTAACACCAAGCACTAATGCAAGATTTGCAATATTGGATCCGATTACATTACCGATGGCTATACCGGGATTTCCGTTTAGTGCACTTTGCAAACTGACTAATAGCTCGGGAGCTGATGTACCAAAAGACACTACGGTAAGACCAACAACGAGAGGTGATATTTTAAAAATAGTAGCAATTCCAACTGCTCCTCGCACTAAAAATTCTCCTCCAATAATCAAGACAATAAGCCCTAGTAACAACCAAAGATATTCCATTATAGTTTTGTATTAGTTTGATTCACGGTATTGGATATCGTATCGGTTACTTCTTTTACTTCTGAGATATGTTTGGTTACAATTTTAGTAACGTCTTTATTTTTGATTACATTTTCAAACTGCTCTTTCACAGCTTTTATATCCTCAGAATCTACATTGGCTGCATTTGCAATATCTCGTTGGATATCTTGTGTGGCATCTTTTACTTGTCGAATACCTCTTCCCAAGTTCCTTGCAATACTAGGAATACTGTCAGCACCAAAAACCATTAGAATTATCATAAAAATAATTACGATTTCTCCTCCACTGATACTATTTAAAAATAAAATTGACATTTTTACAAAGGTACAAAAAAAGCCTTTCAAAATAATCTGAAAGGCTTTGAATATAAATGTTATTTAGTTTTATTTTTTCTTATCATTTTTAATCGGCATTAAGTTCTTCGTTAAATCTACAACTGAAGGTGTTGCAATAAATATAGATGAATAAGTACCCACGATAACACCTATCATCAATGCGAATGAGAATCCACTGATTCCGTCTCCTCCAAATAAGAAGATAATCAATAGCACTACAAAAGTAGTCATCGATGTATTAATGGTACGAGAGAGTGTAGTGTTCAATGCTTTATTGATTACTTCATTTTGATTATCTCTTTTGTACAATCCGATGTACTCTCTAATTCTATCGTAAACTACAACAGTATCATTTATAGAGTACCCAATAACGGTAAGTATTGCGGCAATAAATGCTTGATCTATTTCCATTGAGAATGGCATAAATTTCCATAATAACGAGAACAATCCTAATACTACTAATACATCATGAAACATTGCAATTAATGCCCCCAATCCAAACTGCCATTTGTTAAATCTAAATCCGATATATAAGAATATCGCGAATAAAGATAAAGCAATTGCTAATAAAGATTTCGTTATTAACCCACTTGAAATTTGTGGATTAACAGATCTCTGAGAATTTATAGTATAGGTTTCTAGTTCCGGATTGTTGGTCGCTTCTAATGACGTAGAATTAATAAATCCTAAATCTTTTAAAGCATTATCAAGTACAGCATCAACTTCAGCGGTTGCTTCAGGAGTCATTTTAGAATAATTAAGATTGGTAGTTATCCTTAATTGGTGTTCATGATCTACCGTTTTAATTTTCGGTTCTATTTCTTTTCCTGTTTCTTCATCTACACTTAATGCTTTCATTTTAGATTTTACATCATCTATATCTATATCGGCAGAAAAAGCTACAGTGTAAGTTCTTCCTCCTGTAAACTCTACAGATTTACTTAATCCCATTGTCATTAATGATGCAAGACCAGCAATAACAATAGCTCCAGAAATAAAGTAATATTTCTTTCTGTTTCCTAAGAAATCAAAGTTTTTCCCCACTAAGAAGCTCTCTGTCATTTTTCTTGAAAAAGTAATATTCATTTTTCTTTCCAACATATGAGAGAATAATAATCTCGTAATGAATATAGAAGAGAATAAAGATGCAAAGATACCTATAATCAAAGTGGTAGCAAATCCTTGAATAGGACCTGAACCAAAGTAGGCAAGTATGATTGCTGTCAATAACGTTGTGATGTTGGAATCTAAAATTGCAGAATAGGCATGAGAATAACCATTTGCAATAGCTTGTTTTAATCCACTACCATCTCTCAACTCTTCACGAATACGTTCAAAGACAAGAACGTTGGCATCTACCGCCATACCAATAGTCAATACCAAACCTGCAATACCAGGCAAAGTAAGAGCTGCTCCAAGAGAAGCAAGCGTTCCTAAAATAAAGAACACATTGGCTATTAAAGCAACACTAGCAATAGCACCAGCTTTGTTATAATAAAAAATCATATAAGCAAGAACCGCTAATAAAGCGAATACAAAACTCCAAAGACCTTTGGTTACGTTTTCGGCCCCTAACTCAGGACCAACCATAGCTTCATCTACGATGATTGCAGGTGCAGGTAAAGACCCCGCTTCAAGAATAGCAGCTAATTCTTCTGCTTCATCTAAAGTAAAGTTACCTGATATTTGTGTATTTCCTCCTGTAATAGGTCCGTTAATGACAGGAAAAGAGTAAATAGCTCCGTCCATAGAGATTCCGGCATATTTACCTGCGCTTGAAGAAGTCCATTGTGACCACTCTTCTACCGCACCGCCTTCAGATTTTAATTGCATAGATACAGCAACACCAGACTCCGGATCGGTATAGTAACGAGCTGTTTTCACACTATTCCCTCCAATTCTTGGCTCTCCTCCTTTGACAGCATAAAGAATAAATTTCTTATCTCCATTAGGATTATTGTCAGCACTAGTCCAATCTCTATTGGCTTTATACGACCACATAAACTTGACATTACCCAATAATGCTTTTGCTTTCGGGTTGGCTAAAATCAAATTAATGAAAGCAGTATCACTAGCTTTTACAGCAGCAGCAACAGAAGGTGTATATATAGACTCTCCATTTTCACCAGGTCTTGCACTTTGTAAGAAGATTAACCTTCCGTTGAACATCGTATTGTTTCCTTCAGGTGTTGCAGTTTCTAAATCAACATTATTATTCTCTAATGCAGCAAGTTCTTTTATATTATTTAAAGAATCTGTAATTACTACTAAGCGTTTGTTTGCTGCTTCTACTTTCAGTGTATCTTCTGAAGTAACTGGAACAAAGTCTTCTGCCAAATAACTCAATACAGAATCAGATAATAAAGACTTAGGCTCTACATCCACTACTTCTTCCTTTTCTTCTTCGACAGCAAGTTCTTCAGTAGTAGCTCCACCCAACATTTTATCTATTTCCACAAAAGAAGTACGTAAAGGCTTATTATAACCTTCCCAAAATTCTAATTTGGCTTGTGCTTGTAACATATCTCGAATACGTTGTTTATCTTTAGCACCAGGAATTTCTATATAAAGCTTTCCTGAAATCAGATCTGGCTGAACAACTATCTGTCCTAATCCAAATCTGTTTACACGATTTTCGATAACCGTTTGAGCTTTTGTAATCGACTCCTTAGCATAGTTTTGAAGTTTCTCTTTGATTTGTGCTCTTGACATATCCAAAGGAAACTCTTCTTTAGAACCGACATTAAAGAACAACATATCATCGTTTGCCCATTCGCTTTCTTCGTATGCTTGAAAAAACAATTCTACAAAATCATTACCTTCTCCATTACCAAATTGCTCTTGTGCTTTTTTGAAAGGCACTCTAAAAGATTCCAAAACAGAATTACCTGCTTTATCAGCTACTAGTTCGGCAACTGAAATTTCTAAAGTAACACTCATTCCACCTTGCAAATCCAAACCTTTGGTTAATTGTTGGTTTTTACACTTACTGTAACTTAACCCCAAAACAGGATAAGCTGGTTCGTCAGCAACTTCTGCTAAATATTGAGACTCGTAGTATGACTTCACGTCACCTTCGTTAGCTTTACTTAACGTTCCGTTTGACAAAGAGATTGTATCTCTACCTACAACAGTGAACTCTCCACCTGCTTGTTTTACTGAATCTAGTTGAGCAGTTGCAAAGTTTTCTGCTTTCTTTTCGATTCTACCGGTAACCCACGAAAAAGACAATTGGTATAAGCATGCCAATGTCAATAAAATCGTAAATACCCAAATTGCACTTCTATTACGCATTTATACTGTATTTTATGTTAATCCCTAAAATTTTCAGGGCTGCAAATATAGAATTTCAATTTCGGATAACCAACATAAATTCGTGCAAAAAAGACATCTTCTTCATTATTTTCAATAAAAAAAATGTATCTTTGGACGGAATCAACAATAAATACAATGCATTACAACTTTTTTTCGCTTTTAATTATTTTTACTTTTTTGCCGAAATTAATTATTTCCCAGGTTAATGGCACGTATTTATTTGAATCGACTGACACTATAATAGTAAAAAACAACACCGACACTTTAATCAACCCTTGGTCTGGAGGTCTAAACGCCCTGCAACTATCTAAAATAAATCTAAACAACGATGGCGTAGATGATTTATTTATTTTTGATAGAACAGGCGATAAAATCACCACATTTGTTTGGGACTTGGCAAATAATCGCTGGCAGCATGCACCCGAGTATGAAAATCAATTTCCTGACATTCATTACTGGGCATTACTCAGAGATTTTAATTGCGATGGCAAAAAAGATATCTTTTCTTATGTATCGGGGGGAATAGGCGTTTGGAAAAACACAACCACATCGGGGGGGCTTCAATTTGAACAAATAACCTCACCTTATTTAGAATCACAACTACTCGGAGGAATTACTGCTAACCTATACGTAAGTAAGGTAGATGTTCCTGATATAAATGACATAGATGGCGATGGAGACTTGGATGTATTGACATTCGGTACTATAGGATCTCGTGTAGAATACCATATTAATACTAGTCAAGAATTGGGATATGGCTGTGACTCTCTGCTATTTGAAATAGCCAACACATGCTGGGGTCACTTTGTAGAAACAGGATTTGGAACCAATACCTGCAACTTATTTGACACTTGCACTACAAACGCCAATTCCCCCAAACACTCTGGCTCATCATTACTATCTTTGGATCTAAATGATGATGGGGTTCGAGATTTGCTTCTAGGAGATGTTAGCTTTAAAAATGTAGTTGCTTTATATAATGACAACACTGGCGTAAATATGAACACTTCCATGGTCAGTCAAGATACGGCATTTCCAAGTAGTACTACTTCAATAGATTTACAGATTTTTCCCGCAACATTTTATGAAGACATAGATAATGACGGCATCAAAGACTTAATAGCCTCTCCCAACTCATTTGTAGATACTGAAAATAGTGAAAGTGTTTGGCTGTATAAAAACTACGGCACCAATACCCTTCCGCAGTTTGCACATATACAAAACAACTGGCTACAAGATGAAATGATAGATGTTGGAAGCAGCGCTACTCCCATTTTGTTTGATTATGACAACGATGGCCTGCTCGATTTGTTTATAGCTAACCTAGGTTATTTTGATGTTTCACTATCTATTAATTATTATAGTCAAATTTCTTTGTACAAAAATGTTGGCACATCTTCTCTTGCTGAATTTAGCTTAATCACGACTGACTTCGCCAATTTAAGTTCCCTTGGGCTGACAATAGCATTGCATCCTACCTTTGGCGACATTGATAACGATGGCGATATAGATATGTTCTTAGGAGATCAAGAAGGATATATTCATTTGTTCAAAAATAACTCAAACAACCTAACGTCAATGAACCTAAGTCTTTTTCAAGGACAATTTACAGACGACAATGGCGATAAAATTGACATAGGAAACTTTGCAAAACCCCAATTGTTTGACCTTGATCAAGATGGAGATTACGACCTTGTAATAGGAGAAGAACACGGCACTCTTAATTACTATGAAAACATTGGCTCAGTAACTTCACCAATTTATCGATTGAGGACAACTACTTTTGGAGATATAGATGTTAGCGAGTGGTGGACTACCATAGGCTATAGCGTGCCTATGTTATTTAGAAATAATCAAAATGAAACACAGCTTTTTGTTGGGAGTAAATTAGGAGCAATTTATCATTTCAATAATATTGACGGAAATATTTTGGGAACATTTAACAGGCAAGACACCTTAGTGGGTCAAGTAGCCGATGGTCCAAATTCAGCACCTGCCATTGGATTCTTAAATAATGACACACTCATTGACTTGATTACAGGAAATGAAAGAGGTGGGCTAAGGCTCTATTACGGATCAACGGATATAAGCCTAACAACTATAGAGACTGAAATAGATGGTATAACGCAATGGAGTGTATATCCTAACCCAAGCTCGGGAATATTAAAAATACGTTCAAATAACACTAACTTTAATATCTCTATTTACAACCTACAAGGTCAACTTATACTGAACCATAACAACATAAGCGATATCGATTTAACTTCTTACGCTAAAGGAAGCTATATAATAAGGTATAGTTCCAACAATATTTCCAGTTCAAAATTAATCTTGCTCAAGTGAAAATAGTAATATTTGATGGGACTTGTGCATTTTGCAATCATTCTGTACTTTTTATCTTAAAAAAAAACACTAAAAAAGATATTTTTGTTTGCGCAAGCGACAGTTCAAAAGGCAAAGAACTCATTATTAAATACAAAATCACTCAAAATCCTAAAGACACACTGCTATATCTTACCAATAAGAAGGTACACCACAGATCTTCTGCTGCATTGCAGATAGCAAAACAACTTCGAGGCGGCTACCCTCTGTTGATGATATTTTGGTTAGTCCCCAAATTTATTAGAGACTGGGTATATGATATTATAGCAAAACACAGGTACAAAATTATAGATAAAGAAGCTAGTTGTTCAATAGAGTTGGCTTCTAAGTTTTCAAATCAAGTGTTAGAATGACAACTTTTACAAATTGAAACGAAAAAAAAGGAGATTTACAAATTAGCAAACCTCCTTTTAATGTCAAAAAATGTAATTTATTTAGTAATACTTCTACCGATTACGATTTTTTGAATTTCGGAAGTTCCTTCATAAATTTGTGTAATCTTTGCATCTCTCATTAGACGCTCTACGTGATACTCTTTTACAAACCCGTAACCACCGTGAATCTGAACTGCTTCAACAGTTGTTTTCATAGCCACATCAGATGCGTGTAACTTTGCCATAGCACCTGAGAGCGTATAATCCATTCCGCTATCTTTGTGCCAAGCAGCTTTATGCACTAACAATCTAGCTGTTTCAATTTCTGTAGCCATTTCTGCTAATTTAAATTCAATAGCTTGATGTTTGTAGATAGGTTTTCCGAACGTTTCTCTTTCTTTAGAATAAGCCAAAGCTAACTCATACGCACCTGCTGCTATACCAAGAGCTTGAGCTGCGATACCTATTCTACCTCCAGACAAGGTTTTCATGGCGAATTTAAACCCAAATCCATCTTCACCAATTCTATTTTCTTTTGGCACTTTGACATCATTAAAAAGCAAAGTATGCGTATCAGAACCTCTGATCCCTAACTTATCTTCTTTTGCTCCAACGACAAAACCTTCCATTCCTTTCTCCACTATAAACGCATTGATACCTCTGTGTCCTTTTTCGGCATCGGTTTGTGCTATGACGATATAAGTAGAAGCAGTACTTCCGTTGGTTATCCAATTTTTAGTACCATTCAATAGGTAATGGTCTCCCATATCTATAGCAGTAGTTCGTTGCGATGTAGCATCAGAACCAGCTTCAGGTTCAGACAAACAAAACGCACCTACAACTTCCCCTTTAGCTAAAGGAACTAAATATTTTTGTTTTTGCTCTTCAGTACCGTAGGCTTCAAGACCATAACATACCAATGAATTATTAACCGAAACGGCTACCGAAACAGAAGCGTCAATTTTTGAAATCTCCTCCATAGCCAACACATAAGAAATAGCATCCATACCAGACCCTCCGTATTTCGGATCTACCATCATCCCCATAAATCCGAGTTCCCCTAGTTTTTTTAGTTGCTCCAAAGGCACTTTTTGATTGGTGTCTCTTTCGATAACTCCCGGCAGACATTCTTGTTGAGCAAAATCTCTAGCAGCGTCTCTTACCGCTTGTTGTTCTTCTGTTAAATTAAAATCCATATTCTATTTGTTTTAGTATTTTGTAAAAATTCAATTCTTATTTGGGGATGTCAAAAATACGCTATATCTTCAACATTTCAAAAGACAATTACACTTTTTAAATATATTACTGATTGAAATCAGATTACTACATACTGGGGTTAATGTCTGGCACATCATTAGATGGACTAGATATTGCATTTTGTCATTTTAAAAACACAAACGGGTGGAAATTTGAAATTCTCAAAACACAAACAATTTGTTACTCAAAAAAATGGAAACAGGAGCTTAAATACGCACCTAAACTTAGCAGCTTTGAATTGACAAAATTAGATATAAACTTAGGTAAACATTTTGCAAAATGCGTAAATACTTTTATCAAAAAAAATAGCATTGACAAAAGCAAAATAGACGCTATAAGTAGTCATGGACACACTATTTTTCACAGACCAGATATAGGACTTACGCATCAAATAGGATCTGGAGCACATCTAAGTAGCAATACTGAGATCAAAACCATTTGCGACTTTAGAATCCTTGATGTAGCACGAGGAGGTCAAGGAGCACCTTTAGTACCAATAGGAGATCTGCAACTCTTTTCGGAGTATGACTATTGCCTAAACCTCGGTGGAATTGCTAATATTTCATTTAATGAAAATGAAATCAGAAAATCTTTTGATATCGGACTTGCCAATATCGTTGGAAACTACCTGTGTAGTAAAATTAACCTTGAATATGATGATAAAGGACTACTTGCCCAATCGGGAAATCTAATTCCTGAAGTTTTAGAAAAAATGAATGCCCTACCCTATTTTAAGATGCATTACCCGAAATCATTGGGAATAGAATTCTTTGAAACGGAGTTTAAATCTATCCTAGATTATGAAAAATATAAAATACAAGATTTGCTACATACTTTTGGGGTGCATTTGGGGATGCAAATCGGAAAAACAACAACATCTGGCAAGCTATTAATAACCGGAGGCGGTGCATACAATGATTTTTGGATCAATCAAATAAAAAAGCATTCTACCTGTGAAATTATAATCCCCAACAATGAGGTTATTGATTTCAAAGAAGCTTTAATCTTTGCGTTTTTAGGTGTTTTAAAACTTAGAAATGAATCTAATTGTTTAGCATCGGTAACTGGAGCTAATCAGGACTCATGTGGTGGAATAGTCTTTTCATAGATTCCACTTTTACAACATTCACATCAGAAAAACTACACTAATACCATATTTCCTGTAACCTTTCCTCATGACAGTATTATTTAATTGAATTCAAAATAAAACAGGCCTGTTTAGTGATTTTAGATCTTCGTATAAAGTTATGGATAAGAAATAAATTAACTATCAGATTTATAAAAAACGTGATGACTTTGAGTTGTTTTCTAACGAAAACAGCAGCTATCACGCTATTTTTAAATTAAAATAACGTTTCCACACTTTTTGTCGAAAAGCAGTATTTTTAAAACTAAACAACATGAAAACAACATTTATAGTCGCATTAAGTTTGCTAATATTACAAGTCAATGCACAAAAGAACCATTTCAATGATGCAGAAGTAGCATTTAACAATGAGCATTATTATTCTGCGCTAGAAGGATACAAAAAAGCGGAGTCTATATCTAAAAAAGGAAGTGAAAAAGGCTTACTCAACTACAAGATTGGACAATGCTATGCATATTTGCTAGACTACGCTCAAGCCGAAGTATATCTAAAACGAGCAGATAAATTAAAATATGATGATACACATCCTGAACTCCACAAAGAAATAGGATTAAACTATTTGAAACAAGGCGCATATAAAGACGCTAAAGCATCTTTTGAAATCTACTTAAAACATTTCCCAACAGACCAAAAGATAAAACAATCGCTGCAATCTTGTGAAACTGCTTTGAGCTACATTGCAACCCCAACACGACACGAAATTTATGCGACATTGCAACTCAATACAAACAGCTACGAATTCTCCCCTCATTTTGCAGATAAAAAATCCAACACACTACTCTTTTCGTCTAACAGACCAGGAAGCTACGGAGACGGCATAGACCTAAGAACAGGCGAAAACTTTTCGGATATATGGTATGCTACGATTGATAATAAAGGCAAATGGGGAGAACCACAGACTTTGCCCACAACGATAAACACAGCACATAATGAAGCCACCCCGTGCCTAAACGCTAAAAAAGACGCACTGTATTTCACAAGATGTAATGTAGAGAAAAAGAAAAACATAGGATGCGATATTTACTACGCAAAAAAACAAGGAACAAATTGGAAACAAGCAGAAAAGATAACTTTAAAACCTGAAGGAGCTGACTCTGTAAGTGTAGGGCATCCAGCAGTGAGTAAGCTGGAAAAATTTATGATTTTTGCAGGTGATTTACCAAACGGCTTCGGAGGAAAAGACCTGTGGATAACATATTTCAATAAAAAAGAAAAGACTTGGGGAACACCTATTAATTTAGGGAATGGAATAAACACTGCAGGAGACGAGGTATTTCCCTACCTTAAAAACGACACTACATTATACTTTTCGAGTAACGGACGAGTTGGTCTAGGAGGATTAGATCTTTATTCATCACATTTGTCTAGAGATAAAAAATGCAGTAAAATAGAGAACTTGCGGTTTCCTATCAATTCGGCACAAGATGACTTCGGAATTGTGTACGAGACACAAACAAGCGGTTATTTATCATCTAATAGAAATTCAAATAAGAAATTAGATAACTTGTACCAGTTTAAACTACCCGAAATAAAAGTAGAATTGATAGTAATGGTCTTTGACAAGAAAACCAACCAACCTATAAAAGATGCATTATTAACAATCACAAATAGCGACAATGATATACTCGAACGAAGAACAGATATAGATGGGAAAATACATTTTAAAAGTAAAGAAGATAAAATGCAATTTTTTACCACCGAGAAAAACTACCAAATGAAAATACAAGCAGATTCTTATTTTGAAGCAAAAGGTGCGCTTAGTACAATCGATGTTGGCCGATCGAAAAAGTATATAGAAGAGTTTTACCTTTATCAACCTATAGCCTATGACTTACCCGAAGTACGGTATGACTATGCCGATTCTGCTTTGCAAATAATAGCTGGAGAAGTCAACTCAAAAGACTCTTTAAACAATCTTTATGATTTATTAATAGCCAACCCGTCATGGATAGTAGAATTACAAGCACACACCGACTGTAGAGGCTCTGAAACATACAATAAAATACTTTCACAAGGCAGAGCTAACAAATGCGTAGAACATTTGATATCAAAAGGCATAAGCATAGACAGATTGGTTCCAGTAGGTTATGGCGAAACAGCACCAAGAAAAGGGTTAGAATGTGAAACGATAGAAAAAATGAATACTGAAGCAGAAAGAGAAGCAGCGCATCAAAGAAACAGAAGAACCCAGTTTAGATTATTGAGTTCGGATTATAAAAGCAAATAAAGAAACAAAAAACGGGATTCAAATAAATGAATCCCGTTTTTAAGATTTTTGTAAGATTGACTACACCATGCCCTTACCTAATTTATTAATCATCGAAAAATGGTTTCTGAGAGCAGCGAACCAAGTTTTGTCGTGATGATAAGGCACTTGATATTCATTTGCTGTCTCTTTAACTATCTTAGCAATTTTGTGATAATGAACGTGACTAATATTAGGGAATAAATGATGCTCCACTTGATAATTAAGACCGCCAACATACCATGAAAACAATACGCTTTTATTAGCAAAATTTGATGTCGTTTTCATTTGATGAATAGCCCAATTATTTTCAACACTTGCATCTTCGTTTGGGACAAAAAACTCTGTATCATTGATAACATGAGCGGGTTGGAAAATCAAAGCCAAAATTAAGCCGCATGTAAAATGCATAATAAAGAAGCCCAAAATTGTAACCCACCAAGCTTGCGAAGTAATGAGCAAAGGCAGTACAACAAAAACACTTAGATAAATAACCCGACTAATTAAGAGTTTCGTAATTTCATATTTATAGGTTGTCTTTTGCGATTTGAGTAATCCAAGTTCTTCATAACGTTTTAAACCCTGAAAATCTTTTGCAAAAACCCAAAATACGGTCATTAACATATACAAAAAAGGAGCATAAAACGCTTGATATTTATGAAAACTTTTTTGTTCCTGATTTGGCGAGAAGCGCATCAATCCATTGGTATCAATATCTTCATCGTATCCTTCTATATTGGTAAATGAATGATGTAAAACATTGTGTTGTATTTTCCAATTCAAATCACTACCACCAGCTAAATGCAAGATGCCAGAAAGAATATTATTAACGGTGGGGTTTTTAGAATAAGAGCCATGCGCTGCATCATGCATTACCGCCAGCCCATATCCAGCCATACCAAGCCCCATAACAAACCAAGACAATAGTACCATACCTGAACCAGCTATTACACCTGTGAGATTAAGAATAAAAGGGACGAAATAAATAGAAAGCATAACCGCAGTCTTGACATACAAGTTAAAATTTCCATGTTTATCTATTTTCTTTTCTTTAAAATAACGATTTACTCGTTTATTCAATTCTTTAAAAAACTCAGGGGAATCTTTTCTGTTAAATTTTACTACTTTAAGATCGCTCATAAATTTCAATTTTATAATGAACCACAAAAATACAATTAAATGATAGTACAAAAACTATTTCCCATCATTTACTTACACAATCATGACAAAAGTCTTGATTTTATGCGCAAATTTAGAAAACATAGTTCAATTTTGGTAAAAACCATCTGTTCATAACAAAAGTAAAAAAAATGAATTGATAAAGGATAACTATTTACATTTGCTTTAAATGACCGATAAATATATATATCAAGAACCAAACATTCAGCTTACAAACAAAGGAGTAAGCCATTGGCAATCCCCTTCAAATATAGCACTAGTAAAGTATTGGGGCAAATATAATAACCAAATTCCTGCCAATGCTTCTCTCAGCTTTACGCTCAACAATTGCCATACACAAACGAAACTGAGCTACGAACCAGCTGCTATTCCATCATTTGAAGTATGGGTGAATGCTAAAAGAGAATTGAGTTTTGAGCCAAAAATTAAAACATTTATTGAACGCATTCTTGTTTACTGCCCGTATTTATCAAATCTTCGTTTAAAAATAGAAACTTACAACAGTTTCCCTCACAGTAGTGGCATAGCATCATCCGCATCAGGACTGAGTGCATTAGCCCTCTGTATAATGGATATTGAACAGGCATTAAACCCACAACTATCTGAAGCATTTTTTAAAGAAAAAGCATCTTTCCTAGCTCGATTGGGATCTGGGAGTGCTGCAAGATCTATTTTTCCATATTTAGCCAGTTGGGGAGCTACAGATGTGTTTGAAAACTCTTCGGATTTATATGCTACAGAATTCAAACAATTTCATACTATTTTCAGGGATTATCAAGACACCGTTTTATTGGTCGATAGAGGTCAAAAAGTAGTTAGCAGTACAGTCGGTCATCAATTGATGAATGACCACCCATTTGCAAAGCAGCGTTTTGAGCAAGCAGATTATAACCTATCCATTCTTAAAGATGCGCTAATAAAAGGCGACTTAAAAACATTCAACGAGATAGTTGAAAGTGAAGCCCTGACATTGCATGCAATGATGATGACTTCTGCACCATATTTTTTATTGATGAAACCAAATACTTTAGCAATAATTGAAGAAGTTTGGGCGTTTAGAAAAGAAAATAACTTAAATCTTACCATCACTTTAGATGCTGGTGCGAATGTGCATTTACTCTACCCTAAATCAGAAGTAAATGACGTACTGCCCTTTATCAAGGACAAATTAAGTCGATATTGTGAAAAAGGATTGTATATTTGCGACCAAGTAGGTACTGGTTCGCAAAGAATTAACCAATGAGTGTCATAAAAAAAACCATACAAGAGTCGTTGTTTTACGGCAAGATACTACTCTTTGGAGAGTATGGAGTGATAGAGGATTCTATGGCTTTAAGTATTCCGTATGATAATTTTAACGGTAGATTTATTTTCTACAGTGAGGATACTCAATTTGCAAAAGAGAGTAATTCTCATTTAATTAAATATTTAGCACATTTAAAAAAGCAGAACCTTAAAAATCAATTGCCATGCGAATTGGATTTGAAATCTTTTGAAGCAGATATCGCTAAAGGAATGCTATTTGACTCAAGCATTCCACAAGGATACGGAGTTGGTAGTTCCGGAGCATTAGTGGCTGCTATTTATGACAAATATGCTTCGAATAAAATATCTGAAAAGAATATAGAAAACGGAAATATTTTAAAGCTCAAAACAATTTTTGGTCAATTAGAGTCCTACTTTCACGGTACAAGTTCTGGATTAGACCCATTAATATGTTATTTGAATCTTCCGATATTAATCAAGTCAAAATCCGAATTAGAATCTGTAGGAATTCCGGAAACAAGTCAGATTAACGATTCAAAAGGAGGTATCTTTTTATTGAATACTGGCCAGACTGGAAAAACAGCTCCTTTGGTGGAACATTTTATGGACAGATGCAAAGAGGAAGGATTTAGAAATATGATCAAAACTCAATTTAAAAAGTATAACGATGCGAGCATCTCTGCTTTTTTGAAAAAAGATGGTAAATCTTTATTGAGCAATGTCAAGGGTCTATCTGGAATATTATTGGAACATTTCAAGCCTATGATTCCTAAAGTGTATCAAGAATTATGGAAAGATGGAATTGATTCTAATTCTTATTATCTGAAACTTTGTGGATCTGGTGGCGGTGGATTCATTTTAGGTTTTGCAGAAGATATAGAAGTTGCCAAAAATAAATTGCACAACTATGATTTGGATGTTATTTATCGGTTCTAAATCATAGTTTGATAATGACACCGCAACAAAACCGCCAAAAACTTGCTTTCAAAATCATTTCACTTTTATCAATTATAAGATGGTACAATGTAATATTGGTAACCATAGCTCTTTACTTCTCAGCCATATTTATATTCAACGATATTACTCCAGGCATAAGAACTATCGTATTTGATTATCGAATGCATCTTGCCATAGCATCTATAGCTTTTTTGATGAAAGCCGGCTATATTATCAATGCTTTTTATGATTTTGAAAAAGACATCATCAACAGACCTAAAGAAACTATTTTTGGGCGCGTTATCAGTAAATCTTTTTGTTTAAATACGTATGTCTTATTTGTCATAATAGGTTTATTGTTAGCTGCATTGGCTAGTTGGAAAGTTTTCTTTTTTAATTTTATATTTTCTTTTGGACTTTGGTTTTACAGTCACAAACTACGGAAAAAGCCATTTACGGGAGAACTTAGCGCTGCATTATTAACCATTGCCCCATTTTTTAGCATTGGTTTATTTTATAACGCTTACAATCGGATGATTATACTATATGTGGGCTATATTTTTGTACTAACGATTACTCGTGAAATAATCAAAAAAATGACTTCAATAAAAGGAGATTTAATAGTGGGTGAAAAATCAATACCTATCTTACTAGGTATAAGAAAAGCTAAGTTTATTATTCTGGGTTGGATTACACTTGCTATCGGATGTATTTTAGACTTGTACCCAAACATTGCAGACTTACCTATACTTTGGCATTTTTCGTTTGCGCTATCTCTATTAGTAGTGAGTATTTACCAACTTCATATAAGCAAAGCTACTAAGGATTTTAAGCGATTAAACTTAATATTCAAAGTCTTAATTACTGCTGCTATATTATCCATTCCGCTTGTTTTGAAATGGTTTTAAATAAAACAGCTCATGGTAAAAAAGTATGAAAAACTTTCAATAGGGTTCCCCATTATACTACAATCGATTTTTGATATTACTTTCAGTCAGAAATGAATAGATCAGATTAATATACGCTGAACTAATAAAAATAGGGAAAGATTTGAGACCGTTGCAGAATTAGAGGTTTACTCCATGCAAGCCCCTTTTTCATTGATATTCTTCGTTATCATAAAATTTAACGCACTCTTTACCAACCTCTCGAAAGCTATCGGGTCATAAGTAATTTTGTCATCTTTGTTTGTTGATTATTTCGTCATTTTTATAAAAAAATATTTTTCCTTTTTTCTTAAACTCCATTTTGTAAGTATCACCCTCTGTCAGAGGTTTTAATGTATCATAATCTGCTGG
>CAMZLL010000028.1 GCA_947311505.1 uncultured Cryomorphaceae bacterium | reverse complement strand
CATTTATCCATTCTACATATTTTAAGTCTTCTTTTTTTATTGATTTGAAACGCTTTTTTTCAGAGAAAACCTCCAAATCTATAATTACAACCTCTTTTTTGTTTACGGCCACAGCACAAAGATCGCCATAGATAGATAAATCTGTTGCAACACCATTTAAATCAATAGATGGGGGAGTCTTAACCAACTTGTTGGGGTTGATTTTTATCAAGTTATTTTTGTTGGTCGTAGCTATGATGTCTATTCCATCCATTGTGAATTTAGAATTTAAAATTTGCTCAGCCCCTTTGATACTGTCTTTCATCTCCCATTTATTTAGATCCCAGACAAACATATAGTTTTTCTTGTCCGAACTAAAGAGCAGGTTGCCCGATGGGTGAAATGCAAAAGAAGTAATTGCACTTTGATGTTTGGCTAATGTTCCTATAAGCTTACTCGATTGGACGTCCCAAATCTTAATATTGAAATCCTTTGCGTTAGCACTAGCTATATACCTACCGTTAGGAGAGTATATAATGTTGGTAATCACTCCAAGGTTTTCTTCTTGGGTTATTAGTTCGGGTTTTTGGCTATAAGCCGAAAAATAAAACAGGACTGTAAAAAGGATAAATAAGTAAAAGTGTTTCATTTTGTAATGAAGTTGGTTTACTCAAATTTACAAAAAAAAGTCGTTTTTTACCTTAACCCAACTTGACTTTTTTACCCATATAGCATTTCTTTAGTTTCTCACCTTTAAATACTCCTATTCAAATAGGTGTAAACACCTAAAAACGTAGTGCTTTTCTTTATTGCCTCACTAACTAACGGTGTTTTATATTCATGTTTCCAATTTTCATAACTGTCCCGAGATGTTGCATTAATAAATACAAAAAAAGAGGTTTCGAATAATCCGAAACCTCTTAGTGTTATAATTTAATATACGTAATTCTTAGCTGATTTTTCTCATTCTCAAACTCTCAGGAGTAATTTCTAGGTATTCATCTTCTGCTATGTATTCCATAGCTTCTTCCAAAGAGAATGTAGTTTTAGGAGCGATTTTCATAGCGTCATCAGATCCAGACTTACGCATGTTGGTCAATTGCTTTCCTTTTACAAGGTTGATTTCTAAATCATTATCTCTAGAGTGCTCTCCTACAACTTGTCCTTTATAAATAACATCAGTAGGAGCTACGAAGAAACGACCTCTATCTTGCAATCTGTTGATTGCAAATCCAGTTGCTGGTCCTTGTTCAGAAGATATTAAAGAGCCTTTTAGACGAGAAGGAATATCTCCCTTGAATGGAGCAAACTCTCTAAAACGGTGTGTCATAATAGCTTGTCCGGAAGTAGCAGTAAGAATATTGTTTCTCAAACCAATCAATCCCCTAGAAGGAATGTCAAATTCGATGTGTTGCAAATCTCCTTTTGGCTCCATTACTAACAAATCTCCTTTTCTTTGTGTTACCAATTCAATTGCTTTTCCAGAAAATTCTTCTGGAACATCAATTACTAACGTTTCAAAAGGTTCGCATTTCACCCCGTCAATATCTTTAATAATTACCTGTGGTTTACCTACTTGCATTTCGTACCCTTCTCTACGCATTGTTTCTATCAATACAGACAAATGCAAAATACCTCTACCAAATACATTGAATTTATCTTCTGTAGCAGTATCTTCTACTCTAAGGGCAAGGTTCTTTTCTGTTTCTTTATAAAGTCTTTCTCTCAAGTGCCTAGAGGTAACAAATTTACCTTCTTTACCAAAGAATGGAGAATTATTAATCGTAAACAACATACTCATTGTAGGCTCATCCACTTTTATTCTCGTCAATGCTTCTGGGTTTTCTAGATCTGAAATGGTATCTCCAATTTCAAAATCTTCAATACCTACTACTGCACATATGTCACCACTACGGACGTGATCTACTTGCAATTTTCCAAGTCCTTCAAAAACATATAGTTCTTTAATTCTCACTTTTTTAGTTACTCCATCAGCTTTACAAAGCGTATAATCTTTATTGATGTGAAGATCACCTCTTAACAATCTACCAATAGCAATACGTCCTGTAAATTTAGAAAAATCTAGTGAAGTAATTTGCATCTGTGGTGTACCCTCATTGTAAGGTGCTTCGGGAATGTTTTCTAAAACAGCATCTAAAAGAGGAAACATATTATCGGTTGGTTTTTCGTGATCTTTAGACATCCAGCCCATTTTGGCAGAGCCAAAAATAGTTTCAAAATCCAATTGGTCTTCGTTTGCCCCCACATTAAACATCAGGTCAAATACGTTGTCTTGTGCTAAATCTGGCGTACAATTTTCTTTGTCCACTTTATTGACAACCACGATTGGTTTCAGCCCTAGCTCGATAGCTTTTGTCAATACAAAACGTGTTTGAGGCATTGGTCCTTCAAAAGCATCTACTAGAAGCAATACTCCATCTGCCATTTTAAGTACACGTTCTACTTCTCCACCAAAGTCAGCGTGACCTGGAGTGTCAATAATATTTATTTTTACATCTTTATAGGTAACAGATACATTTTTAGAAAGGATGGTAATTCCTCTTTCTCTTTCTAGGTCGTTATTATCTAAGATTAATTCTTTTGTTTCTTTTCGTGGATCAAGCGTTTGGCATGCATAAATGATTTTATCAACCAATGTTGTTTTTCCATGATCTACGTGAGCTATTATAGCTATATTTCTTATTGACTTCATTATCAGGTTTTCAATTTGGGTGCAAATGTAGAATTATTACTGACTTAAATCAGTATAGTTAACTATATATTATTAAATAACCTGAATTTTTTAGCATTATAAAGCTCGAAACAACATCTTAGAATGTCATTAGTCGATATAATGTATGCATTTGTAGATAATTCTTATTGACAAGTCCATAAAGAGTTACCTTTAAAACCAAATCAAACAGCAAATTTTATATTTTATGAAAACTTTATTAGTAATAGACACCGTTAGCGATTCTTTAGGGAATTTCATGAGTTCCGTTATGGGCGGAATGGGAGATTGGGGATTAAAATTAATAGGAGGTATTGCCGCTCTTATTATCGGACTTTGGCTTGTGAGAATGGTTATGAAAGCTGTAGGGAAGGCTTTTGATGTAAAGAAAATTGATGATACTTTAAAACCCTTTTTGCTAACAATAATAGCTTTTGCCTTGAAGTTCATGCTATTCATTTCTATAGCTGGTATAGTTGGAGTGCCAACTGCTTCTTTTGCTGCGTTAATCGCAGGTATTGGAGTGGCTATAGGCGCTGCATTTAATGGGTCACTTGGGCATTTAGCTTCTGGGGTTATGCTTTTGATTTTCCGCCCTTTTAAGGTGGGTGATTTAATAGAAGTTAGCGGAACATTAGGTACGGTAAAAGAAATATCTGTATTCGTGACGATTCTGGAAACCTTTCAAAATAAAACTGAAATAATTCCCAATGGAACTATCACCGCCAACAAAATAACCAACATTACCAAAAAAGGAAATTTAAGGGTAGATATGTCATTCAACATCAGGTATGGTGCTGACGTAAAAAAAGCAAAAGAAATAATGACTCAAACGATGCAATCTGACAGTAATGTTATGCAAGATCCTGCGCCTGTAGTTGTAGTAAATAGCTTAGGCGATAGCGCCATTGAATTGGTTGCTCTTCCATACGCTACTGTAGATAACTATTGGTCTGTATATTGGGGAACTAGAGAAAATGTTTTGCTTGCACTAGGAGAAGCAGGATTTGACGCTCCTCACCCTCAAAGAGTAGTGACTATGACCAATTCATAACCCAACTTGACTTAAAATAATCTAAACGTCCCTTATACAAAGTGTTTTGTGGCGTCTGATTTATAATTCGGGTAACACGGATTTTAATCTAGAAAAAAGGTGCTGTTTTATAGTTGAGGGCATGATATATTCCAGATGTCAAGGTAACAGAAATATATCATGCCCT
>CAMZLL010000027.1 GCA_947311505.1 uncultured Cryomorphaceae bacterium | reverse complement strand
TGTTAAAAATATGACAGAAGAAACTATTATGTCTATCACAAGTAATCATCATTTTTTTGACGCATTTAATGCGTCATTTAATGGTTGAATTGGTATAAGAACTGTGTCCGATACCCAGCTTTTTTTACTTCCCCCAGTTTTTAGATGTTTTTTTAGCATTAAAAAAAGCCTGCTGAAATGTTTTCGACAGGCATTAATATTTACTTTGTGATAATCATTTTTTTAACGTCTACAATGTCGTCATAAGATATTTCACAAATATAAATCCCCTTACTCCAACCACTAGTATCTATTGTTTTGAGATTGGATGTGAATTTTTCTTTCAAAACATTCTTCCCATGAATGTCTATAATTTTTAAATCAAATCCTTTTTCTTTGGAAACAATATTAATAGTAAAACTTTCAGAAGCTGGATTCGGATATAAATACGATTCTGAATGAACTGTTGCGACTTGTTTAGGCATAGAACGTTCCTTAATTTCTATTGCTTCTGAATAATCAGACTCATCATCACCGTTATAAGTTGCAGACTTTACACAATAGGTCAATTCTAAGAGTGTTGCATCTGCTATTTCCGCACCGGGCAAAACTGTTATAGAGTTTCCAGCCTGAAACAAAACCCCACTATTATCGCCTATTACCCTAACATTATCCCCTATTGTTATATTATTGGTTGCTTTGTATTTAGTATCATACCAAATATTAACATTATCTAAATAAATGTCTGGTTCAAATTCACAACAGGGTAATGGGGCTCTATCATAATCTCTTTCGTAAATTGAATAATCTTTATCATCACCACAATTGTACATTGCAGGTTTTGAGATTGGAGCATGATCATGAAGTATATGCGGTTCTGAAAAATCTATAAAAGAAAAATTATCAGAAAACTCAGCACTCCCGCAATTGTTGGAAACTGTTAACCTCCACTTATAATTCCCTGGGGCTGGATGATTGCCATTGTTATATAATCCATTCCAAGCTAAAATATTTGGTGGATTCACAAATGTTTCTGTATGAAGTAATGCTCCAGAGGTTGTTAATATTTCTAATGTCATATCTTGTACGTTATCTAAATTATAGAATGTAAGCCCAGCTTCTGAATCGCCTGCATAAACATTAAATATCCTATTTCCTAAATTAATCTTAACAGTAGTCCCGCTACCCGAAACTGATTGACAATCATTTGATAATGTATAATCATAACTATAAGTAGCTGAACTCAACGTACCTCCATATTGATTGACTCCATCCCATTCCCAAGAGTACGCAGGGTTATCAATATTGTAGTTCCTGATTAACTGACCATTAAGTGCATATATATTTAAATTAAGATTTGTAACCTCTTCTAACCCATTAAAGACCAGGCTTGAATGCCCCGCCTGACTAACATGATCTAAAACCTGCACATCTATACAATCTGTGGTGCTTGAACATTGTTTATTTGGGTTACATGGTACTTTTATCATAGAAAAATCATCCACAAATAACTTTCCTTTTGCAAGTCCTGATTTAGAAAGGCTAACCATTACCCAAACATTCCCATTTGATGGACTTGGAAAATTAAACTGCCCAGTAACATGTTGCCAACTGGAAGTCTCTGTTATCTCTACATCATAATCTACGTGTCCAGATGCATTATAAGGTATAGGGTCATTCCAATTTCCAGTTTCACTAAACCTAACATGAGCCGTAAGGCTACTACCACCTTTATTTACTGCGTAAAACTCAAAATCATAAGCTACTCCACATGATAAAGGCTCTATCATTTGCGTTTTGATTACATGATTTGAAAAAGCTGATGTAAATAACCCTGCATATCTACCGACTACTTCAAACCCATCAATTGGCAATCTATGTCCTTGGTTTCCTAAAAAATTACCTGGTATACCAAGATTTCCGTGAGAAGTCATCTCATTACCACACACATCGGGATATCCAGACACAATAGTATCTACAAAATTTGAATCGCTACAATCCCACCTAGAATCAAATAAAACAGGGTGGTTTTGATTTGAACCTCCGTTTGCAAATCTATCGCCATACCAATGCCACACATAATAATCATTGCTTTTGCTAAAGCCTCCATGATCTTCGGGACATTGTGGAGACTTTAAATTAGGTGATGTGTAGCTTTGACGATCCCACTCTTCAAAGCCTCCGTTTCTTATTAAGTTCTGAGCATTAACAATACAACCAAACAAGCCCAAAATTGTCACTATATATATTCTTTTCATAATTCTAAAATTTATAATTTATTAAAATGTGCCATTCTTTAGAAAGCACACCACCATAACCCTCTCCTTTTATTTCTCTATACAACCTGCCGTCTGAATAATAACCTTTAATGTGTGTGTTTCCTTTACCATAACCTGCATCATAACCAAAGCTAAGACTAACTAACCCTTTTGAATATTTCAACATAGGGGTGAAATTCACAATATAATATCGACTATTATCTATTGTAGAAATTTTACCAGACCTAAACTTTTCCCAATACCAATTTGTATTCATCAAACTAATCATTGGAGTAAAAAATAGTTTATGTGTTTTAAAGATTTTAAATTCATAAGATATTCCTAATTCGTATAACCTATTTTTTCTAGTAAAACGGCTAGTTACTAAATCTCCTCTCAAATGGTTAGCTGTAATCCATAATTTATTGTTCCTAGATATTGACCTGCTATATCCAAGTCCATATTGAGGATACCCCTGCCTTAGATCTAAATTTAGAGTTAATAAAAGATGAAACTCATTCTTCTTTTGACCATTAAGAAGTTCTTTTATACTATCTGTATCTACTTGCGAAAAACAAAATATGGGAAAAAATAAAGCTATCAAGAAAGCATTTCTCATAATTTATATTTTAATGTAAATAATAATGTTTTATTAATGTTGAAACGAGTTGTTTTATATTTAATTTTTTCTTTTTGCGCATTTAATAATGGGTTGACATCATATACTATAAATCTTCAACCCCATAACCTATTGCCGCCTCTATTGAAAACGAAATTTTTTTTCTTTGAAAAAATTCAAGTTGTAAAGGTATTTGCCCTCCAAAAAAGGACTGGTAATATAACACAAATGCCCCATTAATTCTTCCAGATGGGATATCCCTTCTTTTAAAAAAAAAACCTTCTACCCCCGTGTATAGCCCTATATTTCTTGATTTATTAAATAGATTAATCAAAACACCAGTATTAAAAAAATACTCAAAATATATAGAGGGTTTGTGTTTGTCATATTTTTCAAAAAAACCATACGCTTTAGATCTCTGATAACCAAGTCTATATATAGCGTTGTACGAGCCTTTTAATAGATTTTTTGATACTGCGATATATGCATTATTTAATCGAAAACTACCAGAATAATCAGGCTTCACAAATCCTATTTCGACACTATAATTAGACTCACCTATAGAGTCAAAATACTGTTGGGAAATCCCAAAAAATGGATAAAACAAAGCTATCAATAAAACATTTCGCATACAAAACACACATTTTATAAAGGAATAGAGGTGCTCCTAATTTTGATTAAATAATTTCTCAAATTTCTCGTTCAAGGCATCATTATCTTTTTTAAGCTGGATTATATATAATGCTAATTCTTCTATTTTTTCTAGTAAAATAGCATCTGTTTGCCCTAGGTCAATTCCATTTTCAAGAACTTCACTTTCAGAAGGCACATTGGGTAAGTGGTTATTTTCGTTAATAAACACTTCCAACTCTTCTATGGTTAAAAATTGATAATCATCTTCAAAGACATGATCAGACCAAGTGTCCATTTCTACTTTTACCAATCTAGCACCTATAGAGCCATCAACTGATAATGTGTAGGGAGTATATCGAGTATTAATTCCAACGTTTCCATTATTATTCAAAAACATTACATAGTTTTTATGCCCTGTTTCATTTGGAAACGGCTTCCAAAAGTTTAGTCCCTCTGCTCCGGGGTTATATTCTATGCCCCATACTCCAAAAGGATGTTGCCCCAGAGAATCTGCATCACTAAAATTTAGAGACGTGTAGTCTTGTTCTATAATTAAACAACGCTTATTGCCCGATTTTACACTTCTCAGATACGAAGAACCATCGGTTTCTGTGAGATTAACTTCATAAGACTGTGTAGTTCCTCTCACATCTAGCTTTGCTAAAGGGTAATCCGTCCCTATTCCTACTCGTGACCCACATTCAAAACCAGTAGCTAAAATCCCATAATTCAAATTTGGTATGGATTTCCAATATGCCGAGATGGGAGTATTAGTACCAAATTTACAAGAAGTCCCATAAGCGTCTGCTAAAATAGAACTTGCCATTCCTGCTTTATCCAAAGATTTTACTTTACCGTTTTCATCGATGGTTAGCCACTTATCTGCCGTGGCGGTGGGATCTGCTAATTGCTTGAACTTAAAATCTCCTTCTACAAAAGCGTTTCCTTTCATCTTGGTTACTCCAAATATTTTGGCATTACCGTCTATTCTGTTATTGCCTTCTGTTATAGTATTGCCCAATACCCGTAAGTTTGATTTGGCTTTTAGATTGCCATCTACTACATTGTTTCCTATTGTTCTGGAGTTTCCATCCACACGAGCGTTACCCACTACTTTAAGGTTAGACTTAGCTCGTAGGTTTCCGTCTATTACGGTTTTTCCTTTGATACGTGTATCTTGATCTACTATTAATTTCTTCTCAAGACGCACACTGTCTTTTACGACTAGAGTACCATCTATAGAGGTTGCTCCTTTTACATCTAACTCGCAAGCTGGTGTTGCTGTTCCTATACCAATATTTCCATTGGTAGGTAGTGCATTGGGTTGTGTTTGAGAATAGGCGCTCATTGCGCTAAACATAATGGTGGCAAGGGTAGTTATGGTCACTGCCCCCCCCCCCATTTTTTGGAAGTTGAATTTTTCATAATATATTTATTTTAATGTAGGTAAATAGCTCTAATTCAATACTAAGATAGATATTATATTTTAATACGCAAATTTATTGATGATTTAATTTAACATTAAAAAAAGCCTGCTGAAAGGTTTTCGGCAGGCTTCTTATTTTAATCTTTACTTATATGTCACCTCTAATTTACTTCGTGATTATCAATCGCTTTGCTAAAGACTGCCCTTCTGTTTTGAACATGACTAGATAAACACCGTTAGACATTTCATTCAGGTCAAAAGATATTGTCTCAGAGTTAAATGCCGTAATCGTCTTGGTTGTGGTTATTTGTTTTCCAATTAAATCTAAAATGTAAACTTCTACATCTTGCTGTGCATTGTTTATTTTGATAGTTACCAATCCTTTTGTTGGGTTTGGATAAACCTGAACTAAATCTGCAAAGTCAACTTCGTTAATGCCGATAGGATCTCCTACCTGTATCGTTATTTGCTCTGTCACTTCACAATCTCCGATACTTCCTGTTAAGGTTACTACATATGCCCCTTGCACATTGTACGTGTGCGATGTATTTCCTGAAGTAGCTGTTTGCCCGTCTCCAAAATCCCATAGGTAAGAAGACGCACTAGAACCCGAATTGTTAAAGTTGACAGTTCCTCCTACTGGTATTGTTGCCGTATTTGCTCCCATTACAATAGTAGGAGAGGGATTGACCATAACGGTTTGTAAAACTGGTGCAGCTGCACAGCTACCATTCTGACCTATCACCGAATAGGTGGTTTGCGTTGTGGGAGTAACGGTAAGATTAGCAGAACTTCCTCCTGTGTTCCATACATAGGTCTGAGCTCCACTAGCGATAAGTGTTACCGATTCGCCTGCGCAAATGGTATCGTTAGTAGATGTAACTGAAACTGTCGGTATGTTATTAACCGTAACGGTAGTACTTGCTGTTTGAGAGCATCCATAAGAATCTGTACCAGTGACACTATAGGTAGTCGTCACGGTTGGGCTAACATTGTGGAATGTTCCTGAGCCTAATCCATTGTCCCAAGCATAACTCCCTCCAACGGTAACCCCCGAAGCGGTTAAGTTAGCAGAGTTCCCAGAACAAATCGTTTGGTCGGCTGATACAGTCATCGTATATGCACCTCCTATATTCATTAGGTTGACGTTATTGTTATAATTACATCCAGATGCATCTTGAATAACGATTGCATAATTTCCGGCAGTCAAGCCATTAAAAGTCCCTGTGTTTTGAAATGTACTACCCCCATCGATACTGTAAGAATAGGGTGATTGACCGTTTGCTGCAGTTACAGTGATTGATCCATTTCCTGCATTGCAAGTTTCATTGGCTGGCATTTCAGTTCCTGTAGGACTAGAACCTGCAGTAAGTGTAACACTTTGCATTGTAGAAGAGCAACCGTTGGCATCAGAAACTATAACTTGATAAGTTCCAGCTGTTAGATTGATAAAGACACCTGTGTTTTGAGTTATCGAGCCGTTGTTTATACTGTACATTAAGGATCCCGTACCTCCCAAACCAGATATTGCTATTCCGCCATCATTTCCTGCGCAACTTTCATTTGTAGGTGTGTTGGTCTGTGTTAAAGCAGTAGGTTCGGTTATTACGATTGTTTCTATATCCTGACATCCATCTGCTCCTTTTACATAAGCGGTGTATGTCCCTTGCGGAAGTCCATTAAAGGTGTTGGAAGATCCAAAGGTAGCCCCGTCAATACTATATTGCAAGGGGGTAACTCCACCAGTAGCGTTTATAGTTATAGTTCCATCTGTAAGACCATAACAAGATACGTTGGTTGGTACAGAAGCAATAGTAGGGCAGTTTGCAGCAGGCACTCCACTAATATTAATGTTATCTATAAAAAGATTGTTTCCAGTAGTGCCTGCATTGTAGCTTTCAAATCTAACCAATACAGAACTCTGACCAGCGTAAGAATCTAAATTAATAGAGAAGCAACTTGCCCCAAGAGGTCCCATACACCAATCATCTGTTTGTGAAGGGGTAAAACTTGATGTGTTAGTAGCTGCAGTAGCAAATGTACCCGTACTGTTTTCTCCAGCTTGAAAAACTCTTGTATAAGTAGCTCCGCAATCTGTAGATATTAAGATAATCAATGAGTCAGTCGTATTTTGATCGTATCTTCTGTATGCGTGTTCAAAAGTCATAGTAACAGCAGATTGACCCGAGAAGTCAATCGGCACAGAAGTCATTTGATCTCGTTGACCATTTTGAGCATATTGGTAATAATCTAGTTTCGCAGCTGTATTCCCAGGTGAAGTGCCAACAACAGTAGCGATTTCCCAGGTTTTGCTATTGTCAGGATTAGATATAGTCCAATTTTGGTTGGTAAATCCGCTTGTTTCAAAGTCTTCTATAAAAGGTAAAGGTAACCCGGTAGAAACAACGTTTACAGTAGAGCTATTTGCATCATTGGACGCATCCATATCTGTATTTCCATTAGGCATAGTCGTATATGCATTAAAAGTCTGTGTTCCAGCTACAGCAGTCATAGCGGGCAATGTTACCGAAGCTGTTCCATTTGGTGCTAAACTACCAGTCCAATTATAAGTCATTATAGTGCCTGAGCCCAATTGGTAATTGATAATAGCACTTGTCATGGTAATGTTTCCAAAGTTTTGAATAACTACTACGGGCACTATTGATGTATTACAAAACACGCCCTGTGGCGAAGTGATAGCGCTTATTCCTGCATCATCTGTATTGGGAGACGAAAGACAAAAGGTGTGGGAAGTTCCACTACCGTATGCTCCTGTAGTTCCAGCCATTTGAAACAAGATATTGTTGCTCGCATCTACCATATTATAATTTCCATTTACCGAACAAGAACTTGCAATAGCACCATTTAAGCCATCGCCATAAGAATCGTAAATATTAAAGGTATAACAACCATTTGCTAAGCAAATCGTTTCTACTTCGTTTTGCCCTCCAACGACATCTGCATAAGGACCTCCAGAAGCCATTACATTAGAACTAGCATCTATGATGTCCCAAGTAACTTCACTTCCATAACAATCGGTAAGTATAGTTAAGGTAACTTGCTCTCCGGAAGGAATAACTGTAAAGTTAGAGGTTTGCGAGTCATTAGCGGTGTTTTGATCGGTGCCAGAATTTGGATTAGAAACTGTAGCCGTAAAAGTATATGCCCCTGCAGTAGAAGTAACAGAAGGTAACGTAATGATTGTGTTTTGTGTAGAAGCTAAACTTCCAGTCCAATTGTAGGTTTGTGCAGCACTCCCACTTACTTGATAAGTAATAGTCGCACTAGTGATAGTAGTACTACCTAGGTTTCTCAATACTACTTCGGGTACAAATGTAGCTGAGCATATATTTCCTAATGGTGCGTTTATAGTTGTGATAGAAGCATCTAGAGCTAGCGTATAAGCGTTGGCGCAAACCATCGCTTGATAAGCATCTATTCTTCCGGCACCTAATTGACCAACATAACCAGAGTTAGCGCCATCTATATTGGCAGCAGAGCTATATAAACAATTCAGTATATCTGTGTTAGTGGCACTTAGCGCGTGAGATTTCATTAATCCAACTAAACTACTAACCAAAGGAGAAGCCATAGAAGTTCCTTGCAATATTTGGTAACTAGTACCCCCAGCTTGGCAACTTAAAATACTAGACCCTGGAGCTGCGATATCTATCCAAGACCCATAATTAGAAAATCCTGATTTTACATCTCCTGGCGCTGTGGATGCAACAGAAACTACATTGTTATATCCTGCAGGGTAAAACACCGAGCTTACATTGTCATTTCCAGCCGCAGCTATTAGTATAGAGCCATTGTTCCATGCATAATTACATACATTTTGTCCATAGGTGCTAGAGCCAGATCCTCCCCAAGACATATTGATTACATCAGCACCATTATCGGTTGCCCAGATTATACCTTCATATCCAGCAGTAAGTGAACCGTTACAATTTCCGATTTTAACAGGCATCAAACTACAGTTAAAAGAAACACTTGGTACTCCGATGGTGTTATCTGTTTCAGCTGCTGCTGTACCAGATACGTGAGTTCCGTGCAATCCTGAGTTTGTGCCACAAGGAGAAGGATCATTGTCGCTATCTACGGCATCATGACCGGCTACTAGCTTATTTACTAAGTCTGGGTGATTGATGTCAATAGCGTTGTCAACTACGGCTATAACAGTACTGGCGTTGCCTGTAGATATATCCCACGCTTGTTCGGCATTGATCTGAAACATTCCCCAAACCCCACTACTCACCGAATTGACATTGTATTGATCGTTTGGTGTATAGGTAGAATGGTGCAACTCTTTTCGTTCGGCATATTCTATTTTACTATTTTTTTCTAAATCTTTAGCAAAATTTAATACACTCGCTGCTTGCGAAAATTCAACTTGATACGTTCGAGCCAATAAGACACTTTTATGATTAGGGTACAATTGTTTTACTTCTTGTATTCCATATTTAGAAGATAGTTCGTTTAAAAAAGGTACTTTTTTAAAATCTACTAACTTATCTTTAGATTTTATTACGGATGTTTCTTGGGTTTTTAATTGGAATATTAGAACACCATCTTGGTAATCGGGATATACTTCTTGTGAAAAGTAGGAGTTAGTAGCTAACAAGAGTAGGAAAATAAAGGTTAAAGAAATCTTCATAGGTTTAATTTTAAAAAAGTAAAAAAACTAAAAACATTTACAATCACAAGCTTTAATAGTGCGATATTTAATTCTTATTTTGGTGTATTTATAAGAACAAAACACAAGACACAAGGCGTGACTTAAAACATTTACACAACAATAATAATAAACTTTTGTGTCTTTTGCAACTTACTAGCGATTAGTTACAAGCACATTTAAACAATTGAATCAATCTGCTAAAAGACACAAAATATTCAAAGCATAGCAAAATAAAGATTAATAAAAAAAAGAGGGTTAAAGCGTGAGGGATAGGAACGGCATCCTCCCAAAGCTTAAAAAAGCTTTGGGAGATATAGTGGATAGCCCGACCCGAAGGGGCACGCCCAAATAAAGCGATAACTCATCCAAGGATTTTTGCTCCAGCCTTGAACTTATACCATTGCTAGATATGGACTTCTGCAACGGTCTTAATACATTAAAGTTTAAAGCAATGTAAAATAGGCGATTACATCAAACAATAGTGTTACAAAGGCTTCTCCTGTGTTTAAGGATTATTTTTGTTTGAATAAACACTGTACAATCATTGAAGTTTCAATCTTATTTTGTATTTTCGGCATACCATTTGTAAATAACGATACAAAACGATAAAAAATGAAAAAAATACTTACAGCACTTTTTATAGGTCTATACTTTATAGCTCCAACGATAATAAAAGCACAGGAATACGATGATTTATTGGTCCTTTATGTAGATGAAAAATATGAAAAATGCTATAGCAAATCGTTAAAATATCAAGTGAACGACAAAACAAAAAATGACCCACTACCGTACCTTTATTGTAGTATGTCTTTGTATGGTATGAGTCAAGATCATAAATACAAGGAGTCTTATCCAAAAGCGTACACCAATGCTTTAAAATTTGCAGCTAAGTATAGAAAAAAAGACAAAGAATTTGCCTACAAAGAGGAGTCTTTAGAGTATCTAGAATTGTTAAAAACGGTTATTTTAGAAGAAGCCGATAATTACATCTTAAAAGGGGAAGAGAAATACTATAGAAAAGCAAAAGGAATTGTTAAAAAAGCGACAAAATTGGATCCAGATTGTAGAGGTGCTGTATTGTTGCACGGAGAATTAGAGATTCTTGCTAAAAACAAATCTGAGGGTAAAAAAATTAGAATTGCCGGTCTTGAGGGCGTTAAAAAAATTGGTGACGACATTCAGTTTGGCGATATGACAGAAACGCAACAACGCTACTTTAAATATGCCGTAATTTTTAGTGCTAAATTACAATTGGAAAAAGATCCTACTATGGCAAAAGAAATCATAAGTATTGGTCAACCTTACTTTGGAGAAGAGAGAGAAGATTGTCTTTTGGAGGACAATTCTGATTTTGTAGAAGCGTATAAATTAATCACAGGTTAACAAAAAAATAAAACGCAAACATTGAACAAAAAGGAAGTCGAATTATTAGATTCAACTTCCTTTTTTATTTACTTTTAGGTATGAATCAAGATTCCATTTTCAAAGATTTAAAAATAATTGAATTGGCAAGCGTTCTTGCTGGGCCATCTGTAGGAATGTTTTTCGCAGAGCTAGGTGCTAATGTTACCAAATATGAAAATAAAGTAACAAAAGGAGATGTTACTAGGCACTGGAAACTCCCCAATGAAACCAAAGAGGATGTTTCTGCTTATTTTTCAAGTATCAATTACCATAAGAAATACCAACTTATTAATTATAAAGATGTAACAGATTTCAACAATCTAATGGCTAAAATAAAAGTTGCTGATATTATCATTTGCAATTTCAAAGAAGGTGGTGCTGAAAAATTCAAACTAGACTATCGCTCCTTAAAAGAAATCAATTCTAAGCTAATTTATTGTCAATTGAATGGATTTTCAAGTGTTCCTGAACGAGTTGCTTTTGATGTGGTTCTTCAGGCAGAGTGTGGCTATATGTATATGAATGGGCAACCGGATTCTGCTCCCACAAAAATGCCACTTGCACTAATGGATATTTTGGCGGCTCACCAGTTGAAAGAAGGTGTGTTGGTAGCTCTTTATAAACTTCTAAAAACGGGAAAAGGCAGCTATGTTAGTACGTCTCTGGAGGAGTCATCAATAGCGGCATTGGCTAATCAAGCATCGAACTATCTGATGACGGGTAAAATAGCACAGCGAATAGGGTCAATACATCCAAACATAGCTCCCTATGGTGAGCTTTTCGAAACTAAAGACCAACAACAGGTGGTTCTTGCGATAGGCTCAGACGCACAGTTTTGTAAGTTAGTTTCTATTTTGAACGTTTCAAGTTTAGGGGTTGATAAAAGATTCTTAACCAATAAGAATAGGATTGACAATAGGGGTGTTCTGGCGACTATTCTCAGAAAAGAAATTATTAAATTCGTTGCAGAAGAATTAATAAAAGCGTGCACAAAATTGGGTGTTCCAATTGGACAGGTTAAAAATATGGAGCAAGTTTTTGCGGGAGAAACAGGAAAAAAAATGGTATTAGAGGAAATGATTGAAAACACGCAGACCAAAAGAGTCAAATCAATCTCTTTCTCCATCCGGTAGTTCAACTTCTTTTTTATACTTTACAATAAGTTTTCTCATCAACTTTGCCAAAGCAGCCGAATCACTATTCTCTAATTGCGTACCAAAAAACACCTCTTTATCTTGATAATCGAATACTACCGTTCCGTGACCTACTTGCCAAAAAGAGTCATTCATAACCTTTCCAAATGATTGTGGATCCACATGGGTGTCAATGACAGTTTCTTTGTCTATAAATGCCAAATCATAGGCTTTTGCTTGCCCGATTGACAATATGGAGTCTTTTATTGTGATACGCTCTTTGTTAATGCTAATAATCTCTAAGCCAAACTTTCGCCAAAGGAATGCTCGAGTTATTCTAATTTCGAAATAAATCCAAAAGACCATTGTCATTAATAGTATTCCGATTTCTTTGGTTTCCAACCCTCCAAAAACCATGTAATATACAAATCCAAAACCACAAGCTGTCCAAGCTAGTAGCCATACAAAAAGCGATCCCATTTCCCATTTTTCGATTGTAGGTGAGATTACAACGGTATGATAATCTTTATGCTTTACGTATGTTATTTTGTCGCCTATTTTCTGCACTTCTTTTATTTTGTATCTACAAAGGTAAAACTATTAATATCTTCTCTGTTTCAATACGTAAAGCATAAAGATTATCATACCGTTGTAATCTCACCTACAATCGAAAAATGGGAAATGGGATCGCTTTTTGTATGGCTACTAGCTTGGACAGCTTGTGGTTTTGGATTTGTATATTACATGGTTTTTGGAG
>CAMZLL010000026.1 GCA_947311505.1 uncultured Cryomorphaceae bacterium | reverse complement strand
ATACCCAACTTTGACTTTCCTAAATATCTGAAATAATGCTACGCAACTAGTTAGATACTTAGGAATAAGGGACTTTTATGCACAATTTCAATACCCAAACTTTGACTTCCCTAAATATCTAAAACTTAATTTTAGTGAAAGATAATGAAAAACATCTCATCATCATGAGATGTTTTTAAAAAAGCCCTAAAAAATTTGACAAGAGAATTTTTTTAAATATACTGAAATTATTAGAAACTTAAAAAGTTTCTTACGAAACAACTTTTTTATATTTTAAATTATCATATTATGGAAAATTTTTGAGAAAAATTTGAGACAAAAAATTCTTTACAGAAAAACGAATCAACTGAAAGTAATGAAGCATTAAATAAACCATTTACATTAAGCGAACAAACACAAATTTTAAATAATTTTATAAAAAATAGATATTGAAATGCATATAGCATTCAAATACCAGATGGAGTAAAATGCTTATGTTTTAGTATTTCAAAGTTAGGAAAATATATGGGAGATGTGGGAGAATTATACGTAACCCAAAGCAGCAATAAAACATTTGACATGGAAAATAAGAATATAACTAATAAATTAGACACATTTTTTAGCAAAAAATGAGTTACTCCAAATAAAAAACACACAATAGATACTTATGTAAAACAATTTGAATGAAATAAAAAATTTCCAGGTAGATGATTAGATAACTGACCAACAAAGGAAACAAGAGAATTTCTTGATAAATTATCTAATAAGGCAAATAAGGCATTAGATAAATTTTGAATAAACATTACAAAAGTTTCAGAAACTCATATAACCTATAAAATAAATGATAAATCATATACATACGAAAAGTATTCAGGAAAAATTACATCAACCCCTACAGCACATGCTAAAGATTTACTTAAAAAAGTTTTACAAATATGAACATCAACACAAAAGATATACTATGACGATGATTGAAAAAAATGGCAAGTAGCTACACCATTTATATCAACTCTTTTACCAGAAGGGGATAGAGAAGTATTTACATTATTTGCAACCGTAACAGAAAAAGATGCTAAACGTCTTGAAAAGAAAAAATATTCAGCCGAACAAAAGAGTGACCGAATCAGCTCAAAATTATTTATATCTCCAAAAGGAATTCATGATGACGAACGAAATGAAGATGCTTTTTTCTCTTGATTAATAGAAGAAACATCCTCCTCACAAGTTGAGAAAATTCAAAAAAACTTCTAATTGCAACCAATGTTTTTTGTCCCTCCACCTCTACACTCTGTAGGGTTTTTTTTATACCAATTTATCAATAAACAAGACTCCATCAAGATGGTCCATTTCATGGAGAAGTATTCTTGCGTTGTATCCTGTTGCTTTTTTGATATGCGTCTTCCCGTCTATCGTTTGATATTTTATAGTAATATCTAGCGGTCTTGCTACTTTTCCTGTTATTTTTGGTAATGACAAACATGCTTCTTCATCAATAACAGTTTCATCACCTTTCCCTATCAATATCGGATTTATCATCACAAACTCTTCTAATAATTCTCGGTTTTTTTTGCTTGTGTCTCGCTGTGTTACTGCAGCAATACGCACCGTTTGTCATATTTGTGGGGCCGCAATACCGACACCTTCATACTCCCACATCAGCACCGCCAGCGCTTCAACCAGTATTTTTGTTTCTTTCGTGAAATATTTTACTTCAAGACATTTTTTCCTCAATACCGGATTATTTTCCCCAAACTCTAAAGGAAACATATCCTTATACTCTTCAGTCTTTGTCATAGTTTATTTTCATAAATAAATAATTAGAATATTATAAAATATAAACAAAAACACTCTTTTTTCTAGTCCAGTATGAAGACAATGTTGTTTTTTATGATAACTATAAGCTATCCAATGCAAGAAATTTACTCTTGCAAGTGAGTCTGTTTTTTTTATAGTAACGAGCATATTATTGTACATTAAATAAATTAAAAGCCAAGAATGGCAGAGCGGTTAAGTTATGGTACGATTATTATGGAAGGATGGCAGAGCGGTTGAATGCGACAGTCTTGAAAACTGTTGAGGGTGCAAGCCCTCCCAGGGTTCGAATCCCTGTCCTTCCGAATTTATTAATAGATAGAGAACATTCATTTGAAAAAATAGAGAAAAGAAAACATCTTAGAGAATATAGAACATTTTTTTGTTTTTATGCATATAAAACTCTAATGATGTCTTTATCTTTTAGATATACATGAAATCTATCCCCTTAAAATACTCTCCCTTTCATAGAGAGTTGGCGAAAAAATATATCAAAAATTTATTTGCTAATATACCAATGGTTGTTGTACTTTTGGTTTTTTCTGTAGTAATGTTGCAACCACATAAGTTTCAGGTAAAAAAAGATGTAAAAAAAGACATAGAAGCGGCTCATGAAATATATGAAGAAATGATTGCAGAGAGCAATGAGAATAATAACTCATGAGAAATACAATTTGAAACGCTTTTGGTGGGAGAAAATGGAAACAGTAAAATAAGCTATACAACATCTCCTGGTGATACCTTATTAAAAATTGCAAAACTCTTTGGAACCACGACAGATGCTATACAGAAAGCAAACAATTTACCAGATAGTGATGTGCTCTATGTAGGACAAAAATTGTTCATTGCTTATGACAAAAGTATTATACATAACATTAAAAAAGATATTTCTGTAAAACAATTTGCCCACAATTATCAACTAAATATCAAAGACCTTCTCACGTTAAATTACCTAGAATCAGAGGATTCACTTCTTAAAAATGGGCAACAAGTGTTTGTTCCTTTAAACAAAACAGAGGCAGAAGAAAAAGGGCTTATCGAAAAGAAAAAATTTGTTATGTTAAATATTGTGTCCCAAAAAGAAGAACCGTCTCTTTTTGAAAAACAATGAGATTCTGATTTTTTTTCATGAGCGGTAAAAATAGAAAAACCTTCCTCTGCAGAAAAAAAATGAGATGAGCTTAGTACTGAAGAAATACAACAAAAAGTAGTAAGCGCAGAAGATACCACGAAATATCTACAAGAATTAAAACAAGCAAAGAAACAAGCTGAAATTGCTAGAAAAAAGGCTGAAGAATTAAAAAAACAAGCTGAGGATTTAAAAAAAGAAGCTCAGTTAAAAGAAGAGGCAGAAAGAAAAGAAGCAGAAAGGATTGCAGCAGAAAGGGTTGAACAAGCACGTGTTGCTCAGATAGAAGCAGAAAAACAAGACAAATTACGAAAAGAGGCAGAATTAAAAGAGCAAATCAAAAGAGAGGCAAATAGAGCAAATCAAAAAAAACAAGAACGCCAGCGTCTTTCTGATATTGCAGCAAGTTGTAGCAGAAAACAATGTTATCACGAAGGAAAATGTCGGTCTAAACCAAATCATGCAATGTGTACACCAAGTGACCCTGACAATGCATGGTGATGTAAAAAATGATTTGTAGACACAGGAAGATTATGCATAACACAGGAGGCACAAAAGAAAAAAAGGGCTGTAGCTACAGCACCAAAGAAAAAATCTGGCGTTCTAAAACAATGGTATCTAAACCCATACAAATATGGATATAGTAATGGACGAGGTGGTGGTCACTGTACTCACTATGCAGGATATTATCGATCTAGCAAACTAGGAAAACAAACAAACTGGAGAGGTAATGCAAAATATTGGTATGCAAATGCTAGTGCTGCTGGATGGAGAGTATGACAGACCCCGACAGTAAACTCTATTATTGTAATGAAATATGGTTCACAGTGATGGAATGGATATGGTCATGTATGAATAGTTATTAGCGTTAATAGAGTTTACTGTCGGGGTCTGTCATACTCTCCATCCAGCAGCACTAGCATTTGCATACCAATATTTTGCATTACCTCTCCAGTTTGTTTGTT
>CAMZLL010000025.1 GCA_947311505.1 uncultured Cryomorphaceae bacterium | reverse complement strand
TTCTTAATCAATTGGATGAAAAACATCCGTTTTAGTAGGTTGATAATTTAAAAAATTATTGTAATTTAGTTGTCAATGGGTTGCTTAAAGCTACATAACTATCATTTAAACAATGATTTAATCTCTGGTTATACTCCAAAATTGGACGTGGTCAGGGATTTTTTGCGTGTAGCAAAGTTAGATGTTGCCACTAAAAAAGAGGTCTTAAATTTAAATACTAAGTACTACCCATACGGGATGCTAATGCCTGGGAGATTTGGGGAGGTGATTAACAGCTCGTACAGGTATGGCTTTAATGGAATGGAGAAGGATAATGAAGTCAAAGGTAGAGGAAACTCTTATGACTTTGGGGCGAGAATGTTGGATGTGAGATTGGGAAGATGGTTGAGCATTGATCCTCTAGCTAAGAGCTATCCTTCAATATCCCCATACAATCATGTTGCAAATAACCCAGTTCTTTATGTTGACCCTGATGGAGAAAGAATTGTTATTTGGTATTACAAAAAAGGGGAAGACAAGCCAACTCCTTATGTTCTTACGGCTAAGAACCTTAAAACAAGTCAATATCACTCTAATAAATTTATTAGAGAAGCTGCAACGGCAGTTAGGTATAATATAAAAAATGGAATTATTGCGGGCAATGGAGGTGGAGCTCCTACTCGTTTAGCACTTGAATCACCTACACAAACAATTTCTCTTATAGAGTCTAGTAGTTCTGCTGTAACAGTAAATGGAGGTGCTAATATGTCAACAGTACATTGGTCTCCATATTTAGGTTCTGCTGAGCCTGAAGGGCATATTTCTTCTGCAGCGACAATATTAGACCATGAACTTGATCACGCTACAAAGAGTTTACCTGAAAACAAAAGAAAATTCGATGCCAAATATGGAAATACAGAAGAAAAAAGAGTTATCACAGGTTCGGAACAAAAAACAGCTTTTGCAAATGGGGACATAAAACAGGGAGAAACAACTAGGTTTTGTCATTGTGGAACTTCTGTAATAACAGATGGGGCAACATCTACAACACCTTATGTTGAAGCTTCAAAGGATTTATGGAAAATGATGGGCGCAGATAAAGAGAAAGCAAAACATTTAAAAGCAAATGGAATAGATGTTACTAAGTAGATTGCTTATAGTAATTTGTTTGATAAGTTTTATAGCTTGTAATTCAAGTCGTACTGAAAAGGAGTTAATGAGCCTAAAATCAGGTCGACTAGATATTGAGTTGTTATGCTCTAATTTAGCTATTAATGTAAATGAAGTTTTAAACGTTGATATATTAGGAGATACTACATATAATTTAAAAATTACACTTCCAACATCTTTTTCTAAAACATTGTTTATTAATGATATTTATTATGGTGATTATCTTGTTGAATATTTAAATATATTTAAGGAAACAATTATTGATACAATAAAAATAGATTCTGATTCGGTTTTTTATAGACTTGATTTCTTTAAAGTTTTAGAACCTAGTAGTAAAAAATCTATTTTAGATTTATTATCTACAACAGACACATTACATATTTTTTATTTTAATGTTTCTAGTCAAAGTGGTTCTTCTAATTTTAGAGATATAGCTTTATGTAGGAGCTATAATTCACATCTTAAGCTTATTATTGGAGATAAAGTTATTTTTATTGAGGAAAATTATTTTCAAAATTTTGAAAATAAATTACGTGCTATATCTAAGTCTTCAATTTATTGTTCATCATATGAAGAGTTTTTGTTTAAATTAAATGATGACTCATTAATATATCAAAATATGTCATGTTGTTGGAATGCTATAGAAGAGTTGTTACCAGGTTATGACGCTATTTATGTTCCAAGTATTTCTCGGTAAGGTAATGTTGGATCAGTTATAAAAGTTGGGGATTATTCATATTTTTGAGCGTTACACTCCGAAAGTTCCGCAAGTTACACTCCGAGCATTCCGCAACAAAAGGGAGCCAATATTGGTTTTCTCAGAAAAATGGGGGTTTTTCAAGGTTTTTACAATTAAAAGTAACACTCTTTAAAAACGCTATTTCTGTTATTGGAGGATTAAAAACAAGAGATAATCTATTATTTTTTAGATTATCTTTTACTCCATTTGTCTGGGTTTTCATACGTTTGAAATAAAGCTAGAATAGTTATTGTACCATTCTTTATTTTGAAGTGATAACCATAAGGAAAGCTGTTTAAAAAAGCGATTCTGGTATGATTGTATCGAACTTGGTAATGATTTGGATTTTTTTGAATAGCATTTTTTGTAGTACGAACATCTGAAAGAAACCTTTTAGCTAAGTTTTTATTGATTTCAAAATAGCGAAGTAATGCGCGCTCAATATCTTTTTCAGTTTCAGAACTTGTGATTGTTTTATAAATCATACTTTTTCTCTAGAGCATTTAATGCTTCATCTAAATCAATAGATGATTCTGGGTTTTTAGATAAATACTTTTCTCGTTTATTTACTTCTTCTATTTGCCATTTGGGAGCATTTAAAAATTCGTCTTCTTCATATACATTAATAGATTTATCTGTTCTTAATAGTTGTAGAATTGCTCTAGTGTGCTCATTTAACTCTGGTATTGTGATTCTAATTGTAGTCATGTGTGCTTGGCGTTATATTAATATGAGTATATATCAAAACTACGTAAAACCTATCAAAATGTTGCAAAAATCCTTATGAAATTATTAATGTAGAATAGGGAATTGTAATAGCCCTCCCTTCTGTTCCTCGTGTCTTCGGTCACTCCAACCCAATAAAACGGTATTCCTGCGTCAATCGTCAGCAAATAAATCCGCCAAACCAAATCCCCTCTTTTTTTGTTTTCAGTTTTTTAAATAAAGACTAAAAAAAGAAGAGATTTGCCCTTTGGGTCTCCGCTACGCTCCGAGTTTGTCCTATTTTTTGCGTTCCTCAATCCTCGTCATTCAGTGTTCTCATATCCTGCTAGCACAGTTTATGGATACCAACCCAACTGCTATCGCTTATCCAAAAACAGAGCTATCATGCTACTTCACACTTTAGTGTTTTGCGAGCCTGCGTGTCGGGAGCTATGGTTTTGTTTTTTTATTTGCCTCCGCTTCGCTGTGGCATTATTTATTTGTAAACCAGTGGCATAGCGCTACTCTTCGTTCTCGCACTATGTCACTCCCTCCTTTCGCAGTAGGCTCGCTTCGCTGCACAGTTCGGTTGCTACTCTACGTTCCGCATCCTCTTTTCCAACCGCCCATCGGCAAGGCATTTCGTAACATTCAAAATCCGTGTCCCATTCGTAAAATCAATAGCAACAAGTACTTTGGTGGGGGTTTACGGTTTCAGTGCGTGCTATTGATACCATTGTTTTAATCTATCATTGCCCTTGCTCACAAATTCCCGCCCAAATAATAGATTAAACCAACGGTTCTAGTCGAGATTA
>CAMZLL010000024.1 GCA_947311505.1 uncultured Cryomorphaceae bacterium | reverse complement strand
ACGTCAAAATCAATGTTGTTTTGCGTGAGGGATAGGAACGGCATCCTCCGTAAGCTTTTTTGAAGCTTACGTGAGATACAGTGGATAGCCCGCCCCATAGGGGCACGCCCAAAAGATTAAAATCTCATGATAAGAAATTCCAAAAATCATTATAAATTTCTACCCTATATTATTCCTGATGTATCTTGTTTTTGACTAACTTTACTACTTCTAAAATCAGATAAAATGAATAAAGTAGTAAATAACGTAGTAGATGCTTGCGAAGGCATAAAAGACGGGATGACGATTATGCTCGGAGGTTTTGGTCTTTGTGGAATACCTGAAAATAGTATAGCACAATTGGTGAAGCTTGGCGTAAAAGAATTGACATGTATATCAAACAATGCTGGAGTAGATGATTTTGGTCTAGGTCTTTTGTTGCAGGAAAAACAAATCAAAAAAATGATTTCTTCTTATGTGGGAGAAAATGATGAGTTTGAACGACAAATGTTGAGCGGAGAATTAGAAGTAGAGCTGATTCCACAAGGAAGCTTGGCAGAGCGATGTAGAGCTGGCGGAGCTGGGATACCAGCGTTTTACACACCTGCTGGCTACGGTACAGAAGTGGCAGAAGGCAAGGAAGTTCGAGAGTTTAACGGGAAACCACACATATTAGAAACCGCATTGACGGCTGATTTTGCTATCGTAAAAGCCTGGAAAGGAGATACCGAAGGAAACTTAATTTTCAAAGGTACAGCAAGAAACTTCAATCCAATGATGGCCATGGCGGGCAAGATTACAATAGCAGAGGTAGAAGAATTAGTGCCCGCTGGAGAGCTAGATCCTAATCAAATACATATTGCAGGAATATTTGTGCAACGTATTTTTAAAGGAGCGGAATACGAAAAAAGAATTGAGCAACGAACAGTACGGGTGAAATAATTGATAAATTGTATTATTACTTCATTCAGAAAATAAAAAATTATGTTAGATAAAAATCAAATAGCACAACGAATAGCACAAGAGTTGAGAGATGGCTGGTATGTTAACCTAGGCATAGGAATACCTACTTTGGTGGCTAATTATATCCCCGAAGGAATAGAGGTAGAGTTTCAATCTGAAAACGGAATTTTAGGAATGGGTCCCTTCCCTTTTGAAGGAGAGGAAGATGCGGATTTAATAAATGCAGGTAAACAAACCATCACCGCATTAGATGGCGCAGCTTATTTTGACTCTGCTATGAGTTTTGCAATGATTAGAGGACAACACGTACAATTGACAGTGCTTGGAGCTATGGAAGTGGCTGAAAATGGCGATATTGCCAATTGGAAAATTCCCGGACGAATGGTAAAAGGTATGGGAGGAGCGATGGATTTAGTAGCATCTGCCGATAATATTATAGTAGCTATGATGCATACGAATAAACGAGGTGAAAGCAAATTGCTAAAAAAATGTTCGCTACCTCTTACTGGAGTAGGTTGCGTAAAGAAAATAGTTACCAATCTTGCTGTTTTGGAAGTAACTAACAAAGGATTTAAACTAATTGAACGTGCTCCTGGAGTTTCCGTAGAAGAAATTCAAAACGCTACAGAAGGTACGCTAATCATTGAAGGTGATGTTCCTGAAATGATATTTTAATTTATTTATTTTTGGTAACAGTAACAAAAAAACTTCCTACAATATTATTTGCTCTTGGAATAGTGATTTTACTTATTCCCGTTTTTTCGATGGGTTATTTATTTTCACTCGATAGTCCTGCACATTTTTATAATGCCTTAATAAATAACGATCTCTTGCTGAATGGAGATTCTGGATTTTATGAGCAATATATCGGTTTCAATTCTGAATTTACACCCAATTTGATAGGATTAGTTTGGGCAGGATTTCTATTAAAAATTTTTAGCCCAATAATAGCTATTAAATTATTTAATGTTTCATTTATTCTACTCTTTTCCACTTCCATTTATTATAGTTTGAAAGGCATATTAAAGGATAAACTAACACCCCTAACTATAGTATTTATTTTACCATTTATTACCTCAACATTTATCACAACGGGCTTTATTAATTTCTACCTATCCTTCATTTTTCTCTTTTTAACAATTGGGTATTACATTAGAATACAAGAGTTTAATTGGAAAAACTTATTGACATTAACCTTCTTAATACTGATAACCTATTTGGGGCATTCGATTGTTTTTGGTTTTTTATTACTACTTATTGGTGCTTTTGAAATTACAAAAAACCTATTCGTTATTTATAATTTTAAGGAGTTTTTTAAAGCAACCTTCCGATCCGTTATGATAGCGCTTCCCCCTATAATTTTCACAGTACTGTTTTTAGGCACTAGAAAATCAGAGATAGCTTACCTTTCTTTGCCTGAGTTAAGTTATAATTTAATTACCATGAATAGCTTGCTCCTTTTTAAAACACAAGGGGTTTATTTTAGTAGTCTTTTTGCTATAATATTATTAGTTTCTGTAATGGCAATAACTATTTGGAGGGTAAAAAAGAAAGAGGGATTTAAACAATCAGACTTCTTACTTTTATCGAGTCTGTTGTTTCTTGTTTGCTACTTTATACTACCCGATTCAGTAGGCTTTGCGTCAGTATTTTCTGTCAGAATTTCTTATTTCTTTTGGTTGACATTAGTTTGTTGGCTCATTGTAGAAGTTCCAAGGTTCAAATATCTAACTATTGGGCTGTCAACATTTAGTTTGTTATTTATTCTATGGAACACATCTATTCAGTACTCCGAATATAAGAAGTTAAATTCTGTCGGAAAAGAAGTAATATATGCTTCAAAATTCATCGAAAACGAAAGTGTTGTTTATCCTGTTTTCGCAAGCAACGTTTGGAATCATTATCATTTTAATAACCTACTAGGACTTCAAAAACCGATGCTCATACTAGAAAATACTTGCGCTCGACAAGACTATTTTCCAATTCAATATATCAACCCTTATGAAAAATGTTTACAAAAATTCCAAACACTAGACTTCTCATGTAATTCGCAACACTTACAAATTGACTATATATTTGTATTGGGAAGAGAAAGCATAACCAATCCATTGGATAAAAAACTACTTAATGAAGCTAAAAGAAAGAATGCAGAAATGGTTTATCACACAAATTTCATAAAGATTTATAAGGTTAGGTAAAAATCAAGCCGTTAATCTAAAATACTTTTTTACATTTGTTAGTCTTAACCCAAATGAAATAAATGGATAAGTTTTCTTATATGTCAAATGCGGATGTAAACGCTATAGACGAACTGTATAATCAGTATATCGCTGATGCAAACAATGTAGAAGAAGGATGGCGAACATTCTTCGATGGTTTCGAATTTGCTCGAAAAAACTACGATCTCGATGGTGAAATACCCGAAAATGTTAAAAAAGAATTTGACGTAATCAAACTCATAAGAGGATATCGAACAAGAGGACACCTCTTTACACATACCAATCCAGTTAGGGAAAGACGTCAATACACACCTAACTTAGACTACAAAAACTTTGGTCTTGAAGAAAAAGACCTAAATGTAGTCTTTCATGCCGGTAAGGAAATCGGTATGGGACCAGCCACATTGAAACAAATCATTGAGCACTTAGAAGAAACCTATTGCGAATCTATCGGATTTGAATACAAATACATCAGAAGACCTGAACGTGTCAACTGGTTATATAATAAGATAGAATTAAAAAACAGACCCGTTCTGGATGGAAAACGCCAAAAGCATATTCTTCACAAATTAAATCAAGCAAGTGTTTTTGAACAATTTTTACACAAGAAATTTGTTGGACAAAAAAGATTTTCATTAGAGGGCGGGGAATCTTTGATACCTGGACTTGACTCATTGATGGAAAGAGGAGCAGAACTAGGAGCAAGAGAATTTGTAGTAGGAATGGCACACAGAGGTCGTTTAAATGTTTTGGCAAACATATTTAATAAAACGTATGCAGCTATTTTTTCAGAATTTGAAGGAAAAGAATATGACGATGCTTTATTTGATGGTGACGTAAAATATCACTTGGGATATACCATTGAAACAAAATCTGATAGCGGAAAAAGTGTAAAAATGACATTGGCTCCTAATCCATCGCACTTAGAAACAGTAGCACCCGTAGTAGAGGGAATTACTAGAGCAAAGATAGACGGTGTACTTGGAGGAGATGAAAATGCTATAATTCCAATAGTAATTCACGGAGATGCAGCAGTATCAGGACAAGGTATTGTATATGAAGTTATGCAAATGGCAGAGCTTGATGGTTATAAAACAGGAGGTACAGTTCATATCGTAATCAACAACCAAGTAGGTTTTACCACCAACTACACTGATGGCAGATCATCTACCTACTGTACCGATATTGCAAAAACAACACTTTGCCCAGTATTTCATGTTAATGGAGATGATGTAGAAGCTGTAGTTCAAGTTATGCAGATAGCTGTAGAATATAGACAAGAATTTAAACGAGATGTTTTTGTAGATTTATTGTGTTACCGTAAATATGGGCACAATGAAGGCGATGAACCTAAATTTACACAACCAAAGCTATACAAAGCCATAGCAAAGCACAAAAACCCAAGAGAGATATATTTAGAAAAATTAATCAATCAGGGAGCTATTACCAAAGATGAAGGTAAACAAATGCAAAAATCATTTGACGATATGTTGCAAGACCGACTTTCTGAGGCAAAACAATTTACCAAAGCAAAAATATCAGATTTTCTAGAAGAAGAGTGGGAAGGATTTGTTACCGCTACTATGGAAGATTTTGACCTATCTCCAGAGACAGGTGTTGGCAAAGAAGTACTAGCTGTATTAGCAGATAAAATATCCACATTGCCAGATGGAAAGAATTATTTTAGAAAAATAGTAAAACTTTTCAAAGACCGAAAAACAATGATCGAAAACGATACATTGGACTGGGGTATGGGAGAAACATTAGCGTATGCATCACTCTTAGAAGAAGGGCATCCTATTCGTATTTCTGGACAAGATGTACAAAGGGGTACTTTTTCGCACCGACATGCAGTAATCAAAACTGAAGATACCGAAGAAGCGGTTATTCCACTAAACGCTCTATCAGACAAGCAAGCAAAGTTTCAAATATACAACTCACTGTTGTCAGAATATGGTGTATTGGGGTTTGATTATGGCTATGCATTCGGCACACCAAACGGACTTACAATCTGGGAAGCACAATTTGGAGATTTCAACAATGGAGCGCAAATAATGATTGACCAATATATCTCTGCTGCAGAAGATAAATGGCACACTCAAAATGGCTTGGTAATGTTGCTGCCACATGGATACGAGGGGCAAGGCTCCGAGCATTCATCAGGTAGAATGGAGCGTTTCTTATCGCTATGTGGAGATTTGAATATGCAGATAGCCAACTGTACTACACCAGCCAACTTCTTTCATTTGTTAAGAAGACAAATGAAAAGAGATTTCAGAAAACCATTAATTGTTTTTACACCCAAAAAATTATTAAGATACCCAAAAGCAGTTTCTAAAATGAGCGACTTATCTTCTGGTAGATTCCAAGAAGTTATAGATGATACTACAGTAAAAGCAGCTGATGTAAACACAGTGGTATTCTGTACAGGAAAATTCTATTATGACATAATAGAAGAGAAAGAACGTATAGGAGGCGCTGATAATATTGCAGTAATTCGAGTAGAACAAATCTATCCAGTACCTACTAAGCAATTAGATGCCTTGGTAGAAAAATATGGAAAAGACTGTAAATATATTTGGGCACAAGAAGAACCCGAAAATATGGGAGCTTGGTCGTTTATGCTACGAAAATATAGAACAGTACACCTAGATGTAGTATCAAGATTAGAGTCTGCTAGCCCGGCTACAGGATCTTCTAAAGTACACGAAATCAGACACAAGAAAATATTAAGTTTGATAATGGAAAATGCAAAACAAAAAGTTTAAAAAAATAGAATTATAATCGAAATTCTTAAAAAACACGACTATAATTATAAAAGAATAGGAGTTTAAATAAGAAAAGATAAGACTGTAATATTTAAATACGTATCACAAATACACTAAACATTTAAGTCTTAAAATCTAAAAAAGAATAGTATGTCAATATTACAAATGAAAGTACCCAGTCCGGGAGAGTCAATCTCAGAAGTTGAGATAGCAGAATGGTTGGTAGAAGATGGTGATTATGTAGAAAAAGATCAGACTATCGCTGAGGTAGATTCTGACAAAGCTACATTAGAATTACCCGCAGAAGAAGCAGGTATCATTACGTTAAAAGCTGCCGAAGGAGATGTAGTGGCAGTAGGGGGTGTGGTTTGTCATATAGACACATCCGCAGAACCACCTGCAGATGTAGCACCAAAAAAAGAAGTGGAGGTAATAGTAGAAACAGTTGCTCCAAATCCTTCTCCTGCTAAAGAAGAAATTAAAGCTCCTTCAAAAAAAGAAAGCTATGCAAGTGGTACTCCTTCTGTAGCAGCAGCAAAATTGGCAACAGAAAATAACATTCCCGTAGCTAAGGTAGCAGGAACTGGAAAAGATGGTAGAATAACCAAACAAGATATTTTAGCCGCAATGTCTGCTGGTGTAGATGTTTCCGCTGCACAAGGTTGGGGAGGAGATAGAGAAACTTCTTCTAAAAAAATGTCTAGAATGCGTAGAACCATTGCTAAAAGATTGGTAGCTGTAAAAAGCGAAACAGCTATGCTTACTACTTTTAACGAAGTAGATATGAAACCAATAATGGATCTTCGTAAAAAATACAAAGCAAAATTCAAAGAAGTACATGGCGTTAACCTTGGCTTTATGTCTTTCTTTACCAAAGCAGTAACTGAAGCATTGGGATTATTTCCCCAGATTAATTCAATGATAGATGGCGACCAAATGATAACACATAACTATGCCGATATTGGAATAGCTGTGAGTTCTCCTAAAGGATTAATGGTACCGGTGCTTCGCAATGCAGAACAAATGACGCTACATGAAATCGAAGCGGAAATTAGAAGATTAGCAATTAAGGCGAGAGATGGAAAATTATCTTTAGAAGAAATGACTGGAGGTACGTTTACCATTACTAATGGAGGTACATTTGGAAGTATGATGAGTACACCAATTATAAACCCTCCACAATCAGCTATATTAGGTATGCACAATATAGTAGAACGTCCAGTAGCAGTCAATGGAGAAGTTGTGATTCGACCAATTATGTATCTTGCACTGTCTTACGATCATAGAATCATTGACGGTAAAGATTCGGTTTCGTTCTTGGTAAAAGTTAAAGAAATGTTAGAAAACCCATCTAAAATGATATTTGCAGCAAAACCACCTGAAGAGGTTTTGCTTAATTTATAAAAATTGATACAATTACTAATAATAAAGCCTCACTTTTTGTGGGGCTTTTTGTTGATACCATTGCTGGATATAAAATAGGCAAAAAAATATAAAAGAGTGCTCCATGAAAGCCTTTCTTTTTATCATCACTACTCATACAAACCTTTCAAAACTTTTTCAGGTGTAAATGGAGAATGAAATTTTGGTTTATAATTTGAATTAAAAGCTATTACAGCTTCTTGTATGGCAAAATAAGCTCCTATACCATACATTAAAGGCGGCTCGCCTACGGCTTTTGATTTTAGAATAGCTAAATCATGTCCACCTGTGGTTAATGGACGCACATTAATTTTCTTTGGTGCAGAAAATACATCTGGAACTTTGTAAGTAGATAAAGCATTGGACAATAATCTACCATCTGTTCCGTAAGCTATTTCTTCCATAGTCATCCAGCCTATTCCTTGAGCTAACGCACCTTCTACTTGACCTATATCTATACCTATATTCATACTATTTCCAAAATCATGTACGATACTTACAGCGTCTATTTCGTAGGTTCCTCTAAGGCAATCTACGGTTACTTCGGTCAATGCAGTTCCATAAACATGATAAGCAAATGGGTGTCCTTTCTCTTTAGTTTTGTCAAAATGAATAATCGGAGTGGCATAATGAGCGTTTTCTGTTAAAGCTACACGCTCTAGCATTGCCTGAGCCACTATTTCTTCCCAAGTTAGTTCTTCTGAATCAACTTTTACTACGTTATCTACAAATCTAATTTCAGATTCCGCTACGTTGAGCATATTGCTTGCCACGGTTGTCAGTCTCCCAATTAAAGCGTTGCAGGCTTTCTGCACTGCTTTTCCGTTGAGATCAGCGGTGGCACTTGCAGCTGTCGGAGAAGTATTGGCAACTCTCGTAGTATTCGTAGATTCCAGTTTTACTTTTTCTGGAGCTATTCCGAGTGTGTGCGCAGCTACTTGTAGCATCTTTGTGTTGACACTTTGCCCCATTTCTACAGCACCAGTACTTACCCCCACACTTCCATCTTGATAAATATGCACCAACGCTCTAGCATGATTCATGGGAGTATTGGTAAACGAAATTCCAAAGGTTATTGGCATTAAAGAAATTCCTTTTTTAAACAGTTCATTTTCGATATTGAATTGTGCAACTTTTGCCTTTAATATATCGTATTCAAAGTTCTGTTTTACACTGTTCCAACTGTTTTTAGCTTCTACTTGAGTAGCGATTTGCCCATACGAAAATTGGTCGTTTTCTTGTAGTAAGTTTTTCTCTTGTAATACACTTTTATCAATACCCAACTCGTGTGCTACTCTTGCAATTGCAGATTCTATTACAAACATTCCTTGCGGACCTCCAAATCCTCTAAATGCCGTGTTGGGAGGTAAATTGGTCTTGCAGCTAATTACCGTTGTGGCAACATTGGGAATGAAATAACTATTGGTAGCGTGAAACAATGTGCGCTCCGCTATGGCAGGAGATAAATCCGCTGCAGCACCTGAATTTTGCAAAAATTCTACTTCAAAAGCTTGTATTTTCAAGTCTTCATCCAACCCTATTTTATAAAACGACTCATACGGATGCCTTTTACCAGTCATTCTCAAGTCATCATGCCTATTCAGTATATATTTTACTGGTTTTTTCAAATGAGAAACCGCTACTGCTGCCATTACTGCCCACGGTGTAGCCTGATCTTCTTTTCCGCCAAAACCTCCACCAAGACGAATGACATCTACTTCTATTTTGTGCATTGCCACGCCCAATACTTGTGCTGTTATTTTCTGCACAAATGTAGGTCCTTGCGTGGATGATGTTATTTTAATATTTCCATTTTCCAAAGGCACAGCATAACATCCTTGTGTTTCTAGGTACAAATGTTCTTGCCCATTGGAAAACGTTTCGCCTTCAAATATATGTTCGCAGTTTGCAAAAGACTTTTGCGTATCTCCCATTTCAAACGAACGAGGCGCATTGATAAAACTCCCTTTAGCTTTAGCTTCTTTTGCTGTAGTAATTACTGGTAGTTCTGCTATCTCTATCTCTATGAGTAGTCTTGCTTTCTTCGCAATAACTTCTGATTCTGCCACGATAAAGGCAATCGGTTGCCCCCAAAAATGAACTTCATCTTCTGCCCAAAGTGGTTCATCAGGAATGATTCCGCCTATTTGATTTACACCAGGTACATCTTTGTAGGTAAATATTCGAACTACTCCCGAAACTTGCTCTGCCTTAGAATAATCTACAGAAACAATTTTTCCATGTGCTTTCGGTGAATCAAAAGTCAATCCAAAAAGAGTGTCATGCGTTACGCTCATATCATCTACAAAAAGTGATTCGCCTCTGAGGTGTGTATATGAATCTATATTTTTCATTTTTAAATCAGTTTTTGAAGTGCAACTTTTGTTGGATAATTAGTGATGAAATGTGCAAAGAATAATTGTCGAGCCAATAGACGTTTATAGGTTACATCTCCTCTTACATCGCTAATTGGTGTTATTTCAGATTGTAAAATGTGTTCTGCTTCTTTTACAATTTCACTTGTTAAAGATTTGCCTTGTAAGAACGTATTTGTTTTGGAGAGTACTAAAGGAATAGCGGATACACCTCCAATAGAAATAGTAGCAGAAAGTATCGTGTTTTTTACAACTTCTATACGTGCCGCAGTATTGACACTTGCAATGTCTAGGTGTGTTCGTTTGCTTACTTTTTCAAAATTAAACGAAGTCTGTTCATTGGGAATTTCAAACGAAAGCGAATGAATAATTTCCCCATCTTTCAAATCGTATTTTTTATAATCTAAATGAAACTTTTCGAAAGCTACTTCTCGTAATACTCCTGTTTTATCTTGAATGTACAATGTGCTATTTAATGCCAAAAAGAAACAAGACATATCTCCAATAGGCGATGCATTGACAAAATTACCAGCAATAGTACCCATGTTTCTAATTTGTTCAGAAGAAATGAGTTTTAAATACGTTTTTAATTTTGGGAAAATACGATTCAATCGTTCGTTTTGCATTAAATGGGTAACCGTAGTGTTTGCACCTAAAGTGCAACTATTGTTTTCAATCTTAATAAAACACAAATCACTTTCAGCACCTATAAGATACACTTCTTGGTCTGTAAGTATATCTGCCGAACGAACATATAAATCTGTACCATTGGCAACTAATATTCCACCTTTAGGGAGTGCTTCTTCTTCTAATGTAGCTAATTTCTTAGGTATGGTTGCAAAATAATCTGGGATAAACCCATTGTCAATCAACCATTCTATTTTATTGTTACCCGTTTTAGCTACCAGTTTATCTTCTACGGTTACAGTTGCTTTTTCTATAGATTTATAGCCGGTACATCTACAAATATTACCACTGATAGCATTCTCACAAGAAGCATCATTTGTAGTATCTTGCAAAGCGTATCCCGTCATAGCAACTACAAATCCTGGGGTGCAAAAACCGCACTGCGTAGCGTAATTATCTTTCATAGCAGTTTGCACTACATTGAGTTCTTCAGGGAGGTTTATACCCTCTACGGTTACGATATGTTTGCCATTGGCATTTCCCAACGGAGAAATACAAGAGGTAATACTCTGGTAATTGACTACACCTTTTTCTTCTGTTCCTACAAGAACGGTACACGCACCACAATCTCCTTCTCTACATCCTATTTTCGTTCCTTTTAGGTGTTGGTTGTCTCGTATAAAATCGAGTAAAGTCATTCCCGATTTTGCGTCAGTTTCAATGACTTTGTTGTTTAATATAAATCGAATCATAAGTAATTGCAAGATAGTAAAAATATAAAAACCAGAATGTTTGAAATAATGCTATTTCCTAACGCCAAATTTAAATGCAAATCCTCCAACCTTAGATACCAATTGCCTAGACATAACTCTTGTGGATGCAACACCTAATTTATTTAGAACACCATGTATTACAACAGTTTCGCCTCGCTTCATATGATCATATCCATATCTAGCAACTGTACGAGCAGATGGCAATAAAGGAAAGTTAGCCAGCTTGTTATCTATATTTGCAGCATTACCAAAATTAGATCTAGTAGGTCCAGGGCAAAGTGCAGTAACGGATATACCTGTGTCTTTTAATTCCACAGCTAATGCTTCTGTAAAACTCAAAACATATGCTTTTGAAGCAGAATACACACCCATATATGGAACCCCTTGAAAGGCTGCTGTACTTGCTATATTAAGAATTTTAGCTTCTTGTTTCTTTGCTATTTTCTCTTTTATAAAATAATGTGTAAGGTTTGT
>CAMZLL010000023.1 GCA_947311505.1 uncultured Cryomorphaceae bacterium | reverse complement strand
TATAGTGAGATAAGCTATTGTGATAGAGCTTGCCTATAAAAACATCTAAGCTTCTATGAGATTGTATATAATTATATACAATCTCATAGAAGCTTAGATGTTTTTATAGGCAAGCTCTATCACAATAGCTTATCTCACTATAGTTTCAATCTCGATACACAACCCCCCAATAATTGTGGAGTAGCTTTAGATCCCTGTTTTAGAATACTGAATGATATCAATTGTAAAGATTCTATTGAAAATTGTGGAACACTTCCAATTTACTATTGGCCACATACTGCCGGCAACGGACTGTCGCCTGATAGTGTGTTTTATATGGGTAATTATACACATCACAATGGACCGTATTGGAATTTTAATTGGACTTCGGTAAATGAATCTACAGATAAAATAGTTGTAAATTCCACAGGAACATACACTTTTGAAGGTGGACGAAAAGACCAATGTGATTTTTATATGGATTCGGTATTTGTACAGATTAATCCTTTTCCCACACTCCTAGAGCTTACTGACGATCATTATGCAAATAGTGCTGATACACTTTATACAGATATCCACGTTTGTATGCCAGATACCATTGGTCTAAGTTTTACACAACTTGACACCAACGATACGTATTCTATTACCTTTCCAAATGCAACTACTTATACAGATAGTTTAGATTTTCAGACCACATTGCTAGGGGTGTATACTGTTTCTGTTGCTAATATATTTGGGTGCACCAAAAATGAGGATTTCGAAATAATAACAGATATACCTCCTGTTCTAGATACGGTAGTTCCTTATATGATGTTTACCAATGCATCCATTCAGGGATCTGATACTATTGTAGTTTGTGAAGGAGAACCTGTTGAGGTTAGAATTTACGACTCACTTACTAACCCCAATGGAGATGTTACACAATGGTTTTCTCCAACAGATTTTAGGTTTTCATCTTGGAATTATGGTTCTAGTTTATGCTCCAATAATTCTGCTTGTATTGGCACTGAGTTTTACCCCCCTTCTAGTGGTTGGTTTACTTTCAATAGTACATTTACATTGGGTAATGTCAATCTTTGTGGAGCAGATACACTGACTTATAGTGCATCAGATACATATTATATTGTTTTAAATCCTGCCCCAGTTTCAAACACCATAGTAGATGGAATTACACCTTTTTGTCCAGGAGATACATCTAATATTTGGGTTTCTCAAACACATCCTGGAGGTGCTTGGTCGGGATTAGGCATAGTAGCATCGAATAGTTCTAATGATTCTATTTTAGCAAACATAGCGGGTAATTATACTTATTCTTATACTCTTATGGATTCCACTACTGGTTGTGCATCTACGTTTAACCCCGTATTTAATTTGACTGTAAAACCAGCACCAACAATTAACTCAAACTCACCAGATAATATTATTTGTCCTTATGATTCTATTTTGTTGACCGCACCACTTGCTTTTGCGTACGAATGGATTGGTCCACTGGGAATTATTTTGGATACAACACAGTCCATTTATGTAGATGTGACAGGGTTTTATCACTGCGTGATTACAGATTTTGATTTATGTCAAATGACTAGCAACACTATAGAACTGTTAGAGTATAGCACTCCTTTCATTATTGCCAATCCAGATACAGAACTCTGTCATTCTGTTGCTGTAGATTTGAGCGTTGATCATTCTGGAACACCTTCTTTTTATTGGTTAAACCCTGTAGGAATAACCAATTCCGAAATTACAGTAACCCAACCAGGAACCTATATTTGTGAGGTTTCACAATGCGGAACTACAGTTACAGATAGTATCGTTATTACACTATCCACTTTTCAAGCCAGTATAATAGCGATATCCGATACTATCATTTGTCCTTCTGATACGGTATTGTTATTAGCTTCTCCAAATGGCAATTATCAATACGAATGGGATAATGGCTTGGGGAATTCTCCTGTTGCACAAGCTACACAAGAAGGCATGTACTCTGTTACTATTTATGACCAATATGGATGTTCGGCAACCTCCAATTCCATTGAGGTTTCTTATTTTACTAGCGGGGTTGCCCCCGATCCAATAGACACCACTATCTGTCTAGATACTGATATTACTGTTTCTTTACTTGGATACAATCAAATAGATTGGTACGATGCTACTTATCAATGGCTGTTTACGAGTAACAGTTTACAATTGAATAATTTACAAAATGACACCGTTTTTTATACGACTAATAGCGACACCAATTGTGTTAGTAATTTTAGTACTATTCATATTCAAATAAATCAAGCGTCAATTACACCGAGCATTATACTTTCAGACTCTTCTATTTGCGAAAACGATAGTTTAACTATTTATAGTGCCAACACCAATTATAACCATTTATGGACTTTACCTAATGGAACTACAACTACTGCAAATAATCTAATATTGAACAACGTTACTACATTTAATGCTGGAGTTTACTATTTGAGTATTTCGGACTCGGCATGTGCTAGTGCAATGGATTCTATAGCTGTTATTATTCATCCACTTCCAAGCATTCAAATAGGGTTTATGGACACTACTATTTGCGAGAATGACAGTGTATTGGTTACTATTAATGCCACCGATTCTATTCAAATTAATAACGGTGCGATGTTGTCTCAAAATTATTCTGACTGGTTTTTTAACGAAGAGAATATTTTGATTGTTTCTACAAGCAATTTTGGATGCACAAGCCAGAGCAATATAAATATTGTTGTCCAACCTTTACCACAGTCACCATCCATATTTATAACCGATACTACACATTTATGCGCTTCTGATTCGCTTGTTTGGATATTTGATATGGATGCAGCAAATACCTATATTTTTGAGTGGAATACCACAAACATGCTACTAGAAGATACTCTATATTTACAGGGAGATACGTTGCAAAATTTTAATGATCTAATCACTATAACTACAGATTCACTAGGTTGTATCTCTGCCGACACCAATACGATACTCATTTATGAAACCCCTATATTGACGCTACATGATACTATTATTTGTGAGGGCTCTACATTTGATGTGTTGTTGACAACGGCTTACAAATATCTATGGCAAAACGGAAGCACTACTAATAATTATACGGTTTCTGATAGCGGACTTTATACCGTATTAGTTACCAATGGACCTTGTGCTATCTCAGAATCATTTGTGGTTGTTACCATAGATTGTAAGCCGCAAACTGCTAATGTGTTTTCGCCAAATGATGATGGAATAAATGATGTTTTTGAATTTATAACTGGTACACTTAAATCAGGTGAATTAATAATATATAATAGATGGGGAGAAATCGTTTACGAACAAAAAGAGGGAGATTTGAAGTGGGATGGCATCAAGTATAAATCCAATAAACAAGCAAATGAAGGCACTTATTATTATTTGATAAAAGGAGAAAATATAAATGGATCTTCTTATGAACAACAAGGGTGGTTTAGTTTGTTTAGGTAGGAATACCATTAACCAATTTAAACTCAGCAAATCAACATCAAACGGGTTTGTAGATTTGTTTCTATAGGTGCACGATGAATGCAGGGAAGTGCTTTACTTTTGGGATGATCTGTGGTTAACCTCCACATATTACCAATACCAAGATTTATAGGCTTTGCGTTTGGCTTGACTTGGTAATGCAAATCAAAAAAATATTCCTTTAAGAAAGTTTCAAAACCATCTTCTGCTCCATTATATAGTTTGAATAGTTCTGCTCTAATCTCAGGGACGAGCACTTTTTGCGTAGCTTGATGATTGGGTAGTATATCACTCGATGCACCGAAATAAGTGCATAAAAACGTATCTGTTGGAAGAGGAGAACGATCTACGTGATAGGAATAAACATCAGTAGGAAAAAAAGGAAAAGAATCATCTCTGTTATAATGTTTAATTAGGTTAAGCACAGGAGACGCTCCAAAGTTCTTTAAAAGCTTCAAGTCATTTAATAAAACGGTTCTAGCTAGTTTACCTTGTGCACTTAATTGAAGTTTTAATAATGTCTCCGGACTTAGTTCTTCAATGTTTTCGTTGAGCGGCAGCTTGTTTACTATTTCTTGAAAGTCTCCAATTAGCTGTCTGTTCCAACAGACAGCGTTTTTTGCTCCCAAAAAACGAAAGGCAATAAGTTCTTGAAAATTGGAAACCAACTCTATTGGATTATTTATAGTTTGCTGTTTGTTCATATCATAATATCCCGAAATGGTATTAAAGGTGCTTTTTTAATACAATCGTTTCACTTTTCGTATCGTTTTATCCATTAATTTACCTTTGCTGTTATATTCCTTATGTATTGATTTTTTACAATCGCAGATGTCTTTGTGATACATTCTTAGCGTACCTTTTTCGTCATATTCTTTTATGATGTTATAGTTTTCTATACATTTTCTGCCGTAGGTTGCAGTTTTGTAACTAGACGAATAGCTAGCTTTTACAACACCATTTTTATAATATTCTGTATAAGAATAGTCCCAACCAATATAATAGTCATATCTATCTATTCTTTTTGACTTTTTAGCAGTAAAAGAGCCATTACTAACCAAACTACCATCTGTGTTTTTGTGCTCATACACATCTTTGTCTAGGTCATAAATGAGGTTGCAACCTGACAAGACTACTAGGGTGGAAAGCAAGAATATTAAATAAAATTTGCGCATATTGCTGTAAAAGTATCCCAATTTAATACTTTATTTTTGTTATCTTAGTTTCAACGAAAAAGAAAAAGCATTCAAAAGCATTCAAATGGATTTATTCACAAAAATATTAAAGGAAGCCTATTTTAAAACCGCCCGATCGGGAGGGGCAGGAGGACAACATGTCAACAAAACAGAAACCAAAGTTGAGTTCTATTGGAATATTACAAAATCTTATTGTATTGATGAAAAAAAGAGAATCGTTTTGCTTACTTTCTTTAAAAACAGGATCGACAAAGAGGGGGTACTAAAATTAAGCGCTTCTAAATCTAGAAGTCAATTGGCGAATAAAACAGAGGTAATAAAACGGTTTAAAAATCTATTAGACGAAGCTTTGAAAGTAGAAAAAACTCGAATACCGACTAAAATTTCTAAAGCAAAAAAACAAAAACGGTTGGATTCCAAAAAGCGAAAGGGACAAACCAAATCCAATAGAAAACGCATAGATCCTTCCCGTTTTTTAGGGTTTTTATTGTTGATTTCAATGAGCGTTTCATACGGACAACAAATAAATGCACCAAGGCTTTATAGTAAAATCATAGCACAGCAAAATAGAGACAGTTTGCGGCATCAGCTCGGATGTAGAAAAGAGTTCTTGCCTCAATTTGAATTAGCATCTTTAGTTGCACTAACACATTACCCAGAATTAATCAATGTTAGAATTTCATTTAGGGAAAAGAAACTCCACTCTACTATGGCAACACGACCCAAAGGCATAGAGGTACTCCGTAAAAAAGGAAAAAGAGAATATATCGTTTATATTAATACCACAGATAATGTAAACGTACCAATAGACCAGACATCGTTTAATGCACAGGTAGGGGTAATCGGTCATGAGCTGGCTCATATAGTTGATTATGAATCAAAATCTTCTATCCGTCTGATAGCAAATGGACTAGGGTATTTGAGTAAAGGTTTTAGATTGAAATTAGAACATCAAACAGATAAATCTACAATATCCCATGGTCTTGGTTGGCAACTTTATGATTGGAGTTTTTATGTGTTGCACTACGAGGAGATTACACCTAAATATTTAGAATACAAAAAGAAAATATATCTCAAACCTTCAGAAATAGAATCTCTGTTGCAAAAAAATTAATGTAAAATTTCAATCTTTGTAGTTTTTGAAATAAAGGGATATAAATCTGTAATATCAGCCCTTTATTTCAAAAACTACAAAGATTGAAATTTTACATTAATTTTTTTGCAACAGAGATTCTATTTCTGAAGGTT